>JAKALZ010000067.1 GCA_021813065.1 bacterium | reverse complement strand
GGTTCCACGCGACGCCGGCGCCGATGTAGCCGATATCGAGGGTTCTGCGGTCCGCGCGCATAGCGGTCATTTCGGCAGGTCCACTCTCGACAATAGTGAAGATGGGGTTGATGCCCCACTTCTTGAAGAATCCCTGGTCCTGGGCGACCGCGGCGAGCGGCGCTCCGCCTTCGTTCGCGTGCACCGCGACGCGGACATTCACGAGGTCGGCGGCCATCGCCGTAAAGGTGGCGAGGACAAGCAATACAGCAACGATCAATCTTTTCATGATTTCTCCTCCTTCAGGGGAATTCACGTATCTCGATCAGGCACATGCCTGACAGTTCACAGATCCGAGGGGGCGCCCCGCGGAAAGCCCGCCGCGGCTTGCCGCCGCCGCGAACGCGGACCCTCGCGAACGCGGACCCTCGCGACCGCGGACCCTCGCGACCGCGGACCCTCGCGACCCCTCACTTCCGCACTTCGAGGAACATCTTGTAGACCGTGTCCCAGATGTAGTTGCGGTACTTGATGAACTCGGCGTCCATCTTGGTCGCCTGGTTGCGCGGGTACGGCAGGTCGATATCGACGATTTCCTTGATGCGCCCAGGTCGCGCGCTCAGTATCACGACCCGCGTGGCGAGGAGTACTGCCTCATCGACGTCGTGGGTGATGAAGAGCACTGTCTTCTTCTCCTCCTGCCAGGTATGGAGGAGGTCTTCCTGCAGCTGTGCCCGCGTCTGGGCGTCGAGGGCACCGAAGGGTTCGTCCATGAGGAGTACTTCGGGGCTCTGGGCGTAGGCGCGGGCGATGGCCACGCGCTGTTTCATGCCGCCGGAGAGTGCCTTGGGGTAGCTGTCCTCGAATCCCGAGAGGTTAACCATCTTGATGTAGTATTCGGCGATTTCGCGCTTCTTTTTCTCGTCGAAACGGATACTCCCGTTGGCGTTGCGGAGGAACTTCATGCCGTACTCGATGTTCTTGCGCACGGTCATCCAGGGAAAGAGGGCGTACTGCTGGAATATGACGCCACGCTCGGGCCCTGGGCCGATGATGCCTTCGCCGTGCATGGTCACTTTACCGCTGTCGAAGGGTTCGAGTCCCGCCACGATGTTGAGGAGGGTGGTTTTGCCGCAGCCCGAAGGGCCCACGAGGCAGACGAATTCATTTTTGCTCACTTCGAGGGAGACGTCGTTGAGCGCCTTGACGTTCTTGCCGTCGGGAACTTTGTATTCCTTGAAGACGTTTTCGATCTTGATGATGCTGTCGGTCACGTGTCGCTCCTATTTCCAGCGGGTGAGCCGCTTCTCGATGAGCAGCAGGATTTTGTCGAGCATAAAGCCAATGATTCCGATCGTGATGATGCCGAGGAGGACGATGGAGGTGTCCATGAACTGCTGGGCGCCCTGGATGCGCGCGCCGAGGCCGAAGGTGGTGCCTGTGAGTTCCGCGGCGATGAGGGTGGTGAGGGATGCGGCCATGCCGAGGCGCGCGCCGACAAGGATGAAGGGGAAGGATGCTGGGATCATGATGTCCCAGAAGATGTCGCGGTCGGAGGCGCCGAAGGTGTAGGCGGCCTTGATCAGTGTCTTGTCCACTTCTTTCACGCCCTGGTAGATCGTGACGACCATCACGAGGAAGGCAGCCACGAAAATTATAGTGTACTTGGGCGGCTCGCCGAGTCCCATCGCGAGAATGACGAGGGGGATGAGGGCGATGGGCGGTATGGTGCGGAAAAACTGTATCCACGGCTCAACGATGCTGCGCACTCGAGGATACCAGCCCATGAGGAAGGCCACTGGTATCGAAGCTATGAAGGCGAGGCCGAAGCCGATCAGGATGCGCTGGAGTGATATCCAGATGTCCTTGAAGTAGCGTCCGTTGGCGGCGGACTCAGAGAGGAGGGCGGCGAAGACCTGTTTGGGGCTGGCAAGAAAGGTATTGATGCTCGGTATGAGGGTGATGAGGTACCAGAGCAGAAAGCCGAGGAGGATTGACCCTATGTTGAGCGCGAGGCGTACCTTTTTGCTGCCATCGCTGAAATCTTTGAGTCGTCGGCGGACCTTCTTTCTTTGAGGTTGATCTTCCGTTAAAAATTCGAGCCGCTGGTGGGGCGCCGCCATACTCTCTCCTTCGAAATAGTGCGCATGGAGTGTCGAGCGTAGATGTCCGAGGCTCGCCGCAATCCGCGCATTCGGTACGCAAAAATTTGCGCACATTTTCGATTCGTGAATTGAACGATCAAATTATCACTCATAAAATTCGGTTTGTAAAGCAAAATTTTTCATATAATGTGCGGATTTTCCCTGTACAACCGCAAAAAGCTGGGCTAAACTAGAATTGTGCGCAAATTCTGTGAAAATATTTGCATCATTTCATGCTCGCGGTGCAAGGAGTGGATGTGAACTATATTTTTCTCAACCTCAAGCGATTCGACATCGAGCCTCGGTTCGGCGGCGTGAACAGGATCGCCCCCGCGCGCGAGTGGGGCGCTACGATCTCCTCGGCCCTGCGCGAGGGACTCGCGGCCCGTCCATCGCTGGCTGGGCGTCTCGAGGTTGCGGCCTTCCTGCCGGAAGCGCACCTTTTGGGTGCGCTCGAAGCGGGCCGCATCACCGCGTCTCGCGTTCCAAACCTCAAGGTCGCGCCCTCGCCCGCGATCGGCTGCCAGAGTGTGCATTCCGAGGACGTCGCGCCTGGTGGCAACTTTGGCGCCTTCACTACGCTGCGGCCCGCAAGCGCGATGCGGCAGCTTGGCTGCGAGTGGGCGATCATCGGGCACAGCGAGGAACGCAAGTACCTCGCGGCGATCATGGCGCTCGCGGGCGCGACCACCGAGTCATTGGCGCGCGCGGTCTCCGAACTCCTCGGCGCGCAGGTGCGGGCGGCGCAGAAGGCGGGCTTGAAGGTGCTCTTCTGCATAGGCGAGACGGCGGAGCAGGTGCCGGCGCGCCGGGAGGTGCTCGCGCGGCAGATCGAGGGCGCGCTCGGCGCCGCCGACATGTCCAGAGTTGTGCTCGCGTACGAGCCCGTGTGGGCGATTGGCCCGGGCAAAACCCCGCCCTCGGCCCATGAGATCGCCGACATCGCGTCGGACATCAAGAAGATCGCGCCCTGTCCCCTCGTCTACGGCGGCGGTCTTAAGAAGGAAAACGCGGCGCAGATCGGCGCCATTTCGGAGCTCGATGGCGGTCTTGTCGCACTGACGCGCTTTTCGGGCGAGATCGGTTTCTACCCCGATGAGTTCTTCGAGATTCTCGATCTCTACGCGCAAGGTGCGGGGCTCGATGCCGCCGACGCCGCGGGCGGCACTGCGAATGGTCAGGAGGCGAAAGCATGAAACTCTCATTTGAGTATGGTCCGGGCATGATGGAGGCAAACCTCCCCGAATCCACGGACATCTTCATCCCTGGGGAGACAGTCGCCGATCCTCCGGTCCTCACCGACATTCCTGGCGCAACCTGGCAGTCCATCCGCAACCCCATCGGCCTTGAGCCCATCAGTCGCCAAGTGCACAAGGGCAGCAAGGTCGCCATTGTCTTTCCCGACAGGGTCAAGGGCGGCACGCAGCCCGACTCGCACCGCAAGGTATCGATTCCTCTCATCATTGAGGAGTGTCTCGCGGCGGGCGTCGAGGAGAAAGACATCACGCTCATCTGCTCGAACGGTCTTCACCGCAAGAATACTAAAGAAGAAATTCGCTCGCTCCTCGGCGACGAGGTGTTCAACCGTTTCTGGCCAACAGGTCAGATCGTTAATCACGACAGCGAGGACTGGTCGAACCTCGTCGATCTCGGCTACGAGGATACCTACCACGCGCGCGTGATCATGAACAAAACGGTCTATCAAGCGGACCTTGCGGTGCTTATCGGCCACACACTCGGCAATCCCTACGGCGGGTACTCGGGCGGCTACAAGCACTGCGCGACGGGCATCACGCACTGGCAGTGCATCGGCGCGCACCACACGCCCGCGGTCATGCACCGGCCCGACTTCGTGCCCGTCAGCACCAACAGCCTCATGCGCGGCAAATTCGACGCGATCGGCGCGCACATGGAAGCGAAGATGGGCAAGAAGTTCTTCTGCTGCGACGCGGTACTCGATACCAATCAGCGCCAGATCGCCGTCTTCACCGGCGCGGCGGACCAGATCCAGCCGCTCTCGTGGGAGGTCGCCGACCGCCGCACCTATGTGCGCTGGGCTAAGAAAAAGTACGATGTGATGGTCTTCGGCATGCCGCAGGCGTTCCACTACGGCAACGGCATGGGCACGAATCCCATTCTCATGATGCAGGCGATCTCGGCCCAGATTATCCGTCACAAGCGCATCCTCGCGGACAATCCGGTTATCATCTGCTCGTCGATCTGCGATGGTTATTTCCACGATGAAGAGTTTCCCGCGTACCGCGAGGTCTTCAATCTCTTCCAGAAGGATTATATGAACACGCTGCCCGATGTCGAACGGCACGCCGAGGCGCTCTCGCGGAAGCAGGAGTATATCGACAAGTACCGTTTCGATTATGGCTATCATCCCTTCCACGCATTTTCGATGATCTCTTCTGCCCACATCGCGGAAAAGCATTGCGCGGCGATCTACATCGTGGGCGCCCGGGAGCCCGGCTACGCCCGCGCGATGGGCATGAAGACGCGCGCAACCTTCGAAGAGGCGCTGGCTGACGCCCGCAAGTTCGTGGGCGACAGTCCGAATATCCTCGCGCTGCCCAAGGCGTTCAAGACCGCATCGGCGCACCTCTGCATAGCAGAGGGCTACGAAGGGCTCGAAGTTGGCGGCGCGCAAAGCCATAGGAGCGGCAGCGACGCGCCCGCGCACGGCGGCATCGATCATGGTGCCGCCGACCGCGCCTGCTGCGCGCACTAGGAGGTTCGTTGTGGACTACTACCGCATTCCGCGAAATGAGCTCGGCGCCGGCGCGAAGATTCCCATTTCCATCCTCGAATCAGCCGACGAGGTCTTCCGCGCCGCCGCCTTTGACATGATCGAGACTATCGAAAAGCACAATGCGCGCGGCGAGCGGACGGTCTTCATCTGCCCCGTGGGGCCGGTTGGTCACTACCCGATCTTCGTGCGCGAGGTGAACACGCGGCGGATCAGTCTCTCGCGCGTATGGTTCATCAATATGGATGAATACCTCGCCGATCCTTCGACCTGGGTCGATCTCGACGATCGTCTGAGTTTTCGCGGCTTCATGCGGCGCACAGTCTACGACCGCCTCGATCCGGCCCTCGCGATGTCCGAGGCGCAGCGCGTCTTCCCAGACCCTAAGGATCCCGGCGCGATCGGGCGCCTCATCGCAGAGCTCGGGGGTGTCGACGCCTGCTATGGTGGTATCGGAATTACGGGGCATGTGGCCTTCAACGAGCCTGAAGCGGTTTCGCCGGAGGAATTCGCGGAGCGCCGCACGAGGGTGCTGCGGATTTCGCCTGAGACGAGGGCAGTTAACGCGGTGGGCGAGCTCGGCGGCGCGATCGAGCGCATGCCAGAGTGGTGTATCACTGTGGGAATGAAAGAAATCATCGCTGCGAAGAAAATTCGACTCTACTGCTTCCGAGACTGGCACCGCGCGGCGGTGCGGCGCGCGGCCTACGGCGACATTTCTGCGTGCTTCCCCGTTACGCTGCTCCAGAATCACCCCGACGCCCGCATTACAGTGACGGGAAACGTCGCCGAACCTGCCTACTGAGGGGGGCGAATACGCGGCGCGAGCGTCCCTCATACGCGTTGCGCGCTGACTTCACCGGGCACTGGCATCGCCTTCTTCTCAGTGATCCGACTTAAGTCCAGCGCCGCACATAGGGATGAGACTGTCGTAGATCCTGCCGTGCCGGTCGCGCTGGTCGAGGTACGCGGCGTAGGTGGCCGCGCTCGTGTGCTCGCAGTAGATGCCTTTTGCAGCGAGCGCGGCGCGCGCTTCCAGAATCCGCCCCTCGGGCGCGGTCACGACGTTCACTCCGTATTTATAGACGTACTCTAAAATTTCCGCGCCGCGCGCCGGCACGCCGATCGCGATGCCCTCGGCCAGCGTTGGCATGGGCGTAATATGCGCGGGCTCGGCGGCGCCGTCTTCCCACGCGCGGGCGATAGGGTCGCAGCGCTCGCTCTGCACCGCGATGATCTTCGGCATCCTCGCGATGAGTCCCGCCGCGAGCAGCTCTTCGAGCCCTTTCACAATGCCGATGAAGAGGGTGCCGTTGCCGAGCGGCACGAATATGTGCGCCGGCACGCGCCCGAGCTCTTCCCACACTTCGTAGATGTAAGTCTTCGTTCCCTCGTAGAAGAATGGATTGAAGACGTGGCTCGCGTAGTAGGCGCCGCCGTCGGCGACCTTGGCGCGGCAGACTTCCGCGCACCTGTCCCTCGATCCGGGCACAATGGTCACGGTGGCGCCATGCGATTTGATCATCGCGATCTTCGCGGGCGAAGTGCCTTCGGGGACGAATATCTCGCAGGCGATGCCCGCCCGCGCGCAGTAGGCCGCGACGCTGTTCCCCGCGTTGCCGCTCGAGTCCTGCACCACCGACTCGACGCCGATCGCGGCGGCGTGCGCCACGAGCACGGCAGCGCCTCGATCCTTGAACGAGAGCGTCGGCATGAAGTAGTCCATCTTGAGGAGCGTGTCCTCGTCCAGCGCGACGATCGGCGTCATTCCTTCGCCGAGGGTCACCGCGCGCCACTTCTCGATGCTCTGGGTACTGGCCGAATCTGCGCTTTCCGCACCGTCCAGCGGCAAAAACGCGCGGTACCGGAAGAGGCTCCACTCGCGGCGGTCGATGAGCTCAGGATCGAAGAGCGGAGGCTTGAAGTCGAGTTTCCACAGCCCGCCGCACGCGCAGCGTGCCGCGCGGGTAGTGACTGGGGCGGTCGCGCCGCATGCGCTACACACGAATTTCATGTCAGTAGATTAGCGAATCGTCAAGTTGACCACGCCGTTCCTGTAGAGGTAAGGATTGTACAGAGGAAGCGCGGAGCTTACGTCGAATGAGCCATACATCACCGCGCAGGGCAGCCGATAGTTCCATTCGGGGTTCGAGGCATCGAAAGCTCCATAATTCGAGGTGCGGATGCCCGCGTAACCCATGCGAATCGCCGCGTTGGCCACTTCGGGTTCGTCCGACCCGTCTCCGTAGGGAAGCGCGAGGAATACCGAGCTCTGTTTCGAGTTCATGTGCGGAAGAAGCGCGATCTTCGACTGATTGAGCTCCATATTCAAGAAAATGATGTAGTCGTTTTTATCGGGGTACGCGACAGGATCATAGGCGAGGCTCCTATGATCGACGGTGTGCGAACCGAGCTCGAAAAAAGCCGGAGTGGAGCCACGCGGTTTCCACGAGCTTATTTCGTCGACCTGTCTCCAGGTCATGAAACCAGTCGCACCGATATTCGCGGTGGTGATGAAGAAGGTTGCCGGAACACCTTCATCCTTGAGCACGGGAAAGGCCATGGTGTACGCTGAGATGAATCCATCGTCGATCACGATCGCCGCGAAGCGCTGCCCTTCCGTGGGGACGAGCGCGCCAGACTGTATTTTTTCAATGTCCGACAGATTGATGAAGGTGCACCCGGAGTCGCGCAAGAATCGCAGGTCAGCTCGAAAATCATTGATATTCCTGTCGTAGTCGCCGGGGTATGCGGAAGAAGTCATATTATGGTAGAGGAGAATGAGGGCGGGTGCGGGAGAGGTCGATTCGATGCTGCGTGAACTTGGGGGTGTGGGCACTGAAGTATCATATTCGACAAGGGCGCTCGGAGTAAGGTCAACGACTTTCGAGGCCGGCTCCGCGTTCATAGGCGTGCCTTTATTTGCGTCCTGAATCGGCCCTGCGCATGAGAACGCGCTGAGGATCACTATCGCCGCGAGAATGAGCGGTAACGCTCGGATTCTACATTTTTCCATGTATCGCCTAATCTTTTATACAATAGCATACGCCAGAAGAACTTGCAATCCATCTTTTCCATCCGCCAGGTCATTTTTAAGGCCTACGAGCCATAGCCGATTCATCGTGTCGGTTGATTGACCATGAGCCAGTAGAGACCAAGGTTGCTGACGCACTCGCTCAGGCTTTCGAAGTTCACAGGCTTGACGACATAGCTGTTCGCGCCCAGCTCGTATGCCACCTTGATGTCCGGATCCTCCCTGGACGAGGTCAAGATAACGACCGGTATCTTGCGCGTGCGCTCGTCTGATTTAACGGCTTTCAACACTTCGAAGCCATTCACTTTTGGCAGTTTGAGATCAAGCAGGATGAGTTTGAGGTGACTCGTGCAGGCTCTTTCGGCGTAGGCTCCCCTGCAGAAGATAAAATCCAGCGCTTCAGCTCCATCCGCGACGGTGAATATTGGATTGAGCATATTGCGCTTTTTGAGCGTGCGAACGGTGAGCTCCGCGTCGAGGGGATTATCCTCAACCAGGAGTACTTCGACGCTATCAAGGCTCTCCATTGTTCGCCTCCTTAGATAGGGTAAAATA
>JAKALZ010000066.1 GCA_021813065.1 bacterium | reverse complement strand
CCAGCCGATGTCGGCGCCCACGGCGCCGCAGGCTGCCAAGGGCGCGCTCCTCGCGCCCATGCCGGGCATGGTCGTCGACTACTTGGTGAAGCCTGGCGACGCCGTGAAGGCCGGCGACGTGGTCGTGCTCTTGGAGGCCATGAAAATGGAGAATGGTCTCGAGGCCCGTTTTCTGCTCGATCATGATGGCGGTGACGAGGGTGCTGATTCTCGAGCTGGCCCGGGGCCCGTCGGGAATGTTGATGGCATCGATGCCCGCCAGTTTGGCAATCTTCGCTTTCTCGATGATCGAGTCGAGGGTGGTACCGGCGGGCGGCACGAGCTCGAGGGCATAAACAAGCCTTCCCGCGTCGAGCTTGGCGGCGAAGCTCGATTTCTCGGCGAAGGGCACGCGGCGAGGCTCAGGCTGCGAGGAATCGAGGACTGGCTCACGCGCCGGGCGGACCGCGGGCGGACGTCCGAGCGGGACAAAGGATATCGAAGGCGAGCCGCACTCTGGATTCGCGAAGTCGCTGTCCGCGCACATCGCTCGATACTGACGGACGGAAGCAGACATCGCTCGTATATGCTCAGGCGTGGTGCCGCAGCATCCTCCCACGAGCCGCACTCCTTCCTGGAGGTAGTACTTGGCGTATGTTGCGAAGTATTCGGGCGTCGACATGTACATCATGCGCCCTTCGATCTGCCGGGGAAGGCCCGCGTTCGGCTCGATACACAGGGGAATCGAGGCGTGGTGAGCACGCATCCGTTTGGCGGCCCGGAGCATCGGCTGTGGTCCGACCGAACAGTTGAGGCCAACCGCGTCCGCGCCCGCCTCGATCACACGGTCCATCGCCTCTTCGAGGCGAATCCCGAAGAGCGGATTACCCTCCATGTCGATCGTGAGGCTCGCGATGACGGGGAGCTCGCGCGAAAGTTCCCGCGCGGCCTCGAGGGCCACCGCCGCCTCCCGCGCGTCGCCGAAGGTCTCGAGGATGATCACATCGGCACCAGCTTCCGCCAGAACCTCGATCTGTTCGCGGAATGCCGCGCGCGCCTCTTCGAGACGCACCGCGCCGACTGGCTCGAGGCGCGGGCCGAGCGGCCCCACCGAGCCCGCCACATAGAGATCTTTCCCCGCCACCGATCGCGCGAGACTCACCGCCGCGCGATTGATCTCCTCAAGCCTGTCCCGCAGATTGTGCTTCGCCAGCTTGAATCGGCCCGCGCCCCAGCTGTTGGTCGTGAGCGCCATGGCCCCGGCGCCGCGATAGTCCCGGTGCACCGAAAGCACCAGCTCAGGCGAGGCAAGGTTCGCTTCCTCGAAGCATTTATTGATAAAAATACCGCGCTTGTAGAGCTCGGTTCCCATCGCCCCGTCGAAGAGCAGCGGTTCCCCGCTCTGCAGCACGTGCTGGAATGTTTTCATCGTACGCAGAACTATTGCATAATTATGCTTGCGATTAAAGGGGCGACCGCAGGGCGTACGCGCCTGCGCAAAGCCCAGATATGGGCACGCCCTGCTACCGCCTTTGAGTGCCCCCCTCGCGACGTATGAAAGGGCTCAACTTTTGCATTATTGTTTCCTTCCTAACCCCAACATCCTATTGACCCCGCAAAATCCCGTCATCGCGCCGAAGCTCTTCTTGCTTTGTCCTGCTATCTGTCATAGCTTTCCTCGTTAATCTTATCACGGGCGCAGCGCCGCAAGCGCGTAGAGAGGTATGTTCGTAAGCCAGCTCTCCTCGCGATAGGACGAAAGCGAGATTCTGTAGCTCCTCACTGGAGAAAATTTATCTCGATAGGAACGAAGGCTCTTCGCTTGCAGGTTCTCGGAAGCTTTCACCTCCAATGGGAAAATGAGATCTTCGCGCTGAATCAGGAAATCGACTTCAGCCTGAGCTCTTTCGCTCGACCAATAAAATACTTCCATATCAGCGCGTTGATGGAGTTCCTGCGCCACGTACTGCTCCGTAAGAGCTCCTTTGGCCTCCTCGAAGAGATCAGACCCTCTGAGCAAGGCTTGCAGAGGTATGCGAGCATGTGCCGCGAGCAATCCCGTATCGACCATAAAAAGCTTGAAAGCATTGTCTTCTTGGTACGCACGAAGAGGGATTCCAGGCTTCGTTACACGATGGACTTTATACAAAAGCCCCGCGTCGCAGAGCCACTGGATCGCAATCTCGTACTCCCTCGCGCGAGCTCCCTCTCGCACAAGACCATACATAAACTTACGCTGCTCTCTCGCGAGCTGCGCGGGGATTGAGTTCCAGACAGCGCGTAACCGCGGCACAAGAGCGGGATCAGCGTACTTCGAAAAATCCTGCTCGTATGCTTTCAAGAGTTGCGATTGGATTTCACGGGTCGAGGCAAGGTCTCTCGAATCCACGAACTGCTTGACACTCTCCGGCATGCCGCCAACACAATAATAGTACTTCAAATTCTCAACGAGCATGCTTTTGAAGGATTCGAGCATCTGCCAGTCTGGCTTCTGAATCAATTCAGCTGTGGCCATCTCGCCGAGAGCCCAGAGAAATTCTTCAAATGACAGCGGATAGAGGTTGAGGAACTCGACCTTTCCCACAGGAAAGGAGGTTCCCGCGTGCATCGCGATTCCCAGAAGGGAGCCTGCCGCCACAATGTGGTACGAGGGGTCGTTCTCCGCGAAATATTTGAGCGAAGTGAGCGCGTCTGGATTTTCCTGCACTTCATCGAAGATAAGGAGTGTCGTTTCAGGCTCGATGGGGCAGCCTGACTCAATCCGAAGTCCTGTCAAGAGTCGTTCGATATTAAAGCCCGATGCAAACAGCGCAGCCATTCGCTCATTCGCATCAAAATTGATATAAGCGACATTCTTGTAGAATCGCCTACCAAATTCCTTTAGAAGCCATGTTTTACCGACCTGACGCGCGCCATGCAGAATGAGAGGTTTCCGATTCGTTTTTTTTTGCCAACTCTGAAGATCGGCGAGAGCCTTCCGTTCCATGCTCGTAGCGTAGTTGAATATTGCACAAAAGTCAAAGGAGTTTTGTTTGTTTTATACACATTTTACAAATGTTTTTTGCTAAAAACGAGATGGACGAGACGCCTCGACTGGAGGTCTCGACAGGATCTACTTGATTTTCAAGGATGAAGGGCATGAAATCCATTTTGATGGAACGATAACGCGCACCAGACTGGTAGGCGCGACTGCGCAAAGCCCAGATATGGGCACGCCCTGCTAACGCCTTTGAGTGCCCCCCCCTCGCGGCGTACGAAAGGGCTCAACTTTTGTATTCTTGTCTCCTTCCTAACCCTAACATCCTGTTGATCACGCGTAATTCCGTCATCGCGCCGAAGCTCTTCCAGCCAATACTATCGAGAGCGCTACAACAGGTTTGTTATTTTTTGTTATGCGTTTGTTATAATTTGTTATTTTTATATTTCAACAGCTTTTATATTCATTTTTATACATTTTTCCGCTACACGGCTCCAGAATCCTAAGCTATACTGCTCCCAACGACGGCTGGGACCTCCCGGGCGCCTTTTGTCGTGGACTCGCAGAGAGCGCGCACGGCGCCCGCGTGTGTCCGCGATCGAGATCTGCCGCCGAGTTTCCGGCCCAGAAGGAGCGTCGAGGAATGAAGAGAGCGATTTGGCGATCTTTGCCGCAGGTGATCATTGTACTCATCATCGTCGCGGTCGGGGCTTCGATCGTTCTGAAAGAATTAGGCGTTTCCTTCGCGAAAAAATCGGCGGCAGCTGAACGCAAGGCGCCGAGCCAGAGCGGAATCGTGGCGCCCGCTACTGCCGGCGCGCCCGCTGCTGCCGGGTCGATCGCTGCCAACGGCGCCCCATCCGGCGGTTCCGCAAACGCGTCCCCCGGCGGGGCGAGCGCCGCCCCGGGCAGCTCGCGCACCATCGTTGTCCGGGCCGCGAGCATCGCACCCGGTTCTATCCGCAACTACACCAAGATCAACGGCGATGTCGTCTCAGGCAACGAGACCAAGATATATCCCGCGGTCAGCGGCAAGCTCCTCGAGCGAAAAGTGCCTGTCGGCGCCTGGGTCGCCAAGGGCGACACCATCGCGCTCGTGGATCCTTCGAAAGTAGGCGAAAGCTATTTGCCCAATCCCGTGGAATCCACGGTGGCAGGCACTATCCTCTCGATTCCGGTCAATGAGGGCGACACTATCTCGATGAACACGGTCATCGCGATGGTGGGCAATCTCAGCGACCGCAAGATAAGCACTTCCGTGCCCGAGCGCTTTCTCGCGAACCTCAGGATAGGCACACCCGCCGAGATCAGTTTTGACGCCATTCCCGCCACGACCTATCCCGCGCACATCACAGAGCTCAGTCCCGTCCTCGACACCTCGAGCAGGACACTCGAGGTAAAGCTCAGCCTCGACTCCCGCGATCCAAGGATTCTCGTCGGCATGTTCGCTACCGTGAAGCTCGAAACCGAAAACAAGAGAAATGTGCTCGTCATTCCGAGATCAGCGGTCATCCTCACTTCGACCGACGCGTCAGCCTTTGTGATAAAGCCCGACAGCACCGTCGAGCGGCGCGCCATCGTGCTCGGCACTGAGGGAGAAGACGCCTTCGAGGTCAAGAGCGGACTCTTGGCGAGCGAAAAAGTGGTTACAGAGGGCAAATCCTCGCTTTCCAACGGCGATAAAGTCAGAGTGATCGACGGCCAGGGCGGAGCCGAGGACGGAGCCGCCCGATGAGCATTGTCCGAAAATCCATAGACCATCCCGTCACCGTGGTGATGGTCTATGTGCTCATCTGCGGCATCGCGCTCGTGTTCATCTCGGGCATCGCGATTTCGCTCAACCCTGAAACTACGATGCCCATTTTGAGTGTGCGCACGAGCTACTCCGGCGCGGGCCCCGAGGACGTCGAACAGAATGTCACGAAGGTTCTGGAAGTGGCCTTTTCTTCGGTCCAGGGGCTCAAGCGGATGACCTCGACATCGTCGCAGGGCTCGAGCAGCATACGCCTGGAGTTCGGCTACGAAGTGAACCTCGACAAGGCGCAGACCGAGATCGAATCCACGATCAGCTCGCTCCTCGGCCGTCTCCCCGATGGAGCGGACACACCGAGCGTGCGCCAGTTCGACGCGAACGCCATGCCCATCATGCGCCTCATGGTGCTGGGCGACCGCTCGCTCGACGAGCTCAAGACCATCGGCGAGGAAACCATTCAGCCCCAGCTCGAGCGGATACCCGGAATCGCGACCGCCACGGTCTTCGGCGGCAGCAACAGGATCGTCGCGGTGAATGTCTCGCAGAACCGGCTCGCCGCCTACAATCTGACGCTCACCGGCGTGGCGAACGCCCTCGCCGCGCAGAATATTCTCCTCTCGGGCGGAACCATCACCCGAGGCTCCACGGAGTACCAGATACGCACCCAGGAGAACCTCTCCTCCATCGACGATGTGAAGAATATCGTGATCAAGACAATCCCCTCGGGCGTGTCGGGAATGAATCGGTCGGTGCGCCTGCAGGATATCGCCGATGTCGCTGAAATCGATGACGAGCCTTCGAGAACCATCTATGTCGATGGCCAGCGGGGCATTAACGTCCAGATCGTGCGCGAGAGCGGAAGCAACGCGGTGCAGATATCGCGCGATGTGCACGCGGCACTCGCGAGCATCAACCAGTCGCTCCCGAAGGGCGTGCGCCTGCAGATCCAGTCGGACGACACCACGCTCGTCAACTCGATCCTCAAGGAAGTGATCAACTCAGCCTGGCAGGGGCTTCTTCTCGCGGTTCTGATTCTTTTGCTGTTTCTCCGCAACATCAAGGCCACCTTCATCATCGGCATTTCGATACCGATTTCGATCCTCATAACGCTCCTCGCCATGTACTTCATGGGGCTCACCCTCAATACGATCAGCCTCACAGGGCTCATCATGGGGCTCGGCATGATCGTCGACGCCTCGATCGTCGTCTTGGACAACATCTACCACTATCGCCAGCGCGGCACGAAGCCGAAAATCGCGGCTATTCTCGGCAGCCAAGAGATGATGATCGCCATCACGGGATCGACGCTCACCACACTCTGCGTGTTCATCCCCATCATTCTCTTCCGCAACCAGCTCGGCCAGATGGGACAGCTCTTTAACGATCTGGTGTTCACAGTGTGCTTTTCTCTGGCGGCCTCCCTCATCGTTGCGCTCACCATCGTGCCAGTCCTCGGCGGGCCGGTGATGCGCCTCAACACCCGCGTTCAGAAACCGCTCAAGAACCCCCTTCTCAAGCGCATCGACGACACCCTCGACCGGTACTTCGCCGCCCAGGAGCGCGCATACCGCAAGGGCCTCGAGTTCTGCCTCCACAACAAGCTCCTCATCGTAGGCCTCGTCACCGTCATTCTCGTGAGTTCGCTCCTTCAGCTGACCTCCTTTGGCATCAATCTCTATCCGAGGTCAAACACCGACGATAACATCACCGTGAACTTGAGGCTCGCGCTTGGCACAACGAAGGCGACCACACAGACACTCCTTGAAAATCTGCAGGAGTATGTCAAGAAAAACATCAAAGGCTACAAGAGCCTCATACTCACGGTCGGAGGGTCTGCCGCGAACGAAGGCTCGCTCCAGGTGATGCTGCCTGAACCTTCGCAACAGATCGACAGCCCGGCATCGATTCGGAAAAAACTCACACCCTATATCGGCTCGGTTCCCGGCGCCGATTTCTCTTTCTCGGCGGGCCGACACTTTTCCTCAAGCTCGGCGGTCGATATCGCGATCCACTCAAAGGATCAAAACGCGTCGCTCGCCGCGGCGCGGGAAATCAAGCGCATCATCAACACTGAGCTGCCCTACGTCGAGAATGTCAGCCTTTCGCTCGACCAGGGCGCGCCTGAGCTCCTCATTCAGATCGATCGTGAACGCGCCGCCATGTTCGGTTTCTCTCTCTCGCAGATCGCGAAAGAGATTCGCAATTCGATCTATGGAGTCACGGCCACCACCTACGATTCAGCCGGAGAGACGATCAATGTGGTAGTCAGGCTCCGCGAGCAGGACAGGAAGACACTCTCCGACCTCAAGTCCATCTTCCTCATCAGTCTGTCAGGCGCGCGGATTCCCGTGTCCAATTTCGTGACCATCTCGAACAGCACGGCGCCCCAGCAGATCAACCGCGAGAACAAGGAGCGCATCATCCACGTACAGGGCGATCTCTCCGCGTCGTCGAAGATCGCCTCGACGGAGATGGCGCGGATTGTTCAGCAAGTGTTAGCCGACAAATACGTTCCTCATGAGAATGTGACCATGTCGGTAGGCGGCGAGAACAGCGATGTCGACACCTACTTGCCCGTCTTCATTCTGATCATTCTTGTGGCGGTATTCCTCGTGTACGGCGTCATGGCGAGCCAGTTCGAGTCCTTCCTCGATCCCTTCATCATCTTCATCTCGATACCGCTCATGTTCATTGGTGTCGTATGGATCTACAGGATCACGAACGACACCTTTTCCCTCTTCTCGATGATCGGTATCGTGGCGCTCGCGGGCGTGGTGGTAAACAACGGCATCGTGCTCGTCGACTACACCAACATGCTGAGGGCGCGGGGCTTCCCGCTCTTCGAGGCCTGCGTGGAAGGCGGACGCCGGAGGCTCAGGCCAATTCTCATGACCACCTTCGCCGCCCTCCTCGGCGTCATGCCCCTCGCGCTCTTCCCTGGCAAGGGCACCGAGAATATCCAGCCGATCGCGAAGACCATGTTCGGCGGCCTCCTCGTGAACTCGGTGATGACCCTCTTCCTCACGCCCGTGCTCTACTACATCTTCAATCAGCGGAGCGAACGGACGAACAAGAAGAAGCTGCGCGAGATCGAATCGTGGCACGAAGCAGAGGAGAACCTCAATGATTCGAAGTGAAATCTACGCGAACCGCTCCGTGGAAGAAGATATCCTCGAGGAGATCCTCACTCGGATTCCGCACGCCCAGTACTCCATCATCGAGGATGTAAAAGGCGCCGGAAAGAGCGGCGTGCGCGAGGGCACGGCGGTCTGGCCCGAGCTCAACATCCTCTATATCCTCTTCAGCGACGCGAAAGAAGCGCGATATATCGCCGACGCGGTCCAGACCGTAAAGGCGGCCTTCCCGAAAGAGGGCATCAAATTGTTCCAGTACGAAGTGAAAATGTTCACCGAGGACCAGTGAATCGGCAATGATGGTAAGGAGTTAGACGATGAAAGTAAGAAGCGGCCTTGTTCTCGCGCTGTGCGCGTGCGCCATGGCGTTTTCGGCGCCACCTGCGTTCGCGGACTCATTGCAGGATCTCTTCGCGGCGGCAACACAGTCCAACCAGGACTATTCCATGTACAAGATCGACCTCAGCCTGGCGGAGCTTAAAAAGACCAAGGGCGAGATCGAGGCGAAGGTCGACCTGGACAGGCTGAACGCGCAGTATGCCTATGTCTCATCGTTGGCGGCGTACCGAAAGTCGGTGCTCGGCTTCTACAATCAGGTGATCGACGCGGTGTTCGCGGTAGCGACCGCCGAAGTCAACGCCGCCTCGATGAGCCTCAGCCTCGAGAACGCGAAGGAAGACAGCAAGTACGCTGATTCCC
>JAKALZ010000065.1 GCA_021813065.1 bacterium | reverse complement strand
CCAATGATGAGGCCCACGTACACGAGGACGACGAGGAGCGAAACGAGCGCGCAGATTCCGAAGAGTGTCCACTTTACGGGCGCGCTGGTCTTCTGGATTTCGACCTGGGCGATTTTGCCAGTGATCGTCACATAGGAGCGGCGGCCAACCCAGTACCGCTGGAGGAGAAATATGCCAAACGAAGGCAGAAGAAGGAGAATCGAAAGGATCGCGGCGCCCGCGATGTCAGCCCAGCCCTCGATGCGCATCCAGGCCTCGGTGGCGAGCACAGGGAAGCTTCCCGAAATGATGATCGGGTTGCCGAAGTCGGCGAGCACCTGGATGGCCACGAGGAGCGCCGCTCCCGCCACGCCGGGGCGCGCGAGCGGGAAAGTGATGGTGCGGAAGAGCGTGAATCCGGTCGCGCCGAGGTTCCGCCCCGCGTTCTCGAGGCCGGGCGAGATCGACTGCAGCACTCCCTCCATCACGAGGAAGGCAACCGGGAAAAAGGCGATAGTCTGGGCGAGCCACAGACCCTGCCATCCGAAAATATTCACTTTGGCATGAAAGATGCCCGCCGTGATGAGCCCGTTCTTGCCGAACATCATGATGTAGCTGAAAGCGACCATAAAGGGCGGAGAGAAGAGCGGCAGCAGGCTGATGAGCTTGAAGAGCTTACGGCCAGGGACATTGGTCCGCGTCACTGTGTACGCGAAAATGAACCCCAGAAAAGTAGAGGATGATGTCGAGAGAAGCATCATGATGAGGCTGTTCTGAAGCGTCTTCATGTACCGCGCGTTCTTGAGGATCGCGAGAAAATCGCCCGCCTTGGGATACAGAAAGACTTCCACGATGGGATACATAACGAATATCAAGAGAGAGGCAACAATCACGAAAATCGCCACGACGAGCGACGCCTCATACGATTTCGAACGATAGGACCCACGCTTCATACCAGCCTCGGAATACGCGAAATGATGTGCCTGGCTGGGGCGGCGCCGCGCGTGTTCCGCGACAGGCCAACCATGACCCGCAACCGCCCCTCAGGCAAATTGAAATTCAGAAAAGTGACGCTATTTGCCAGTGATTTCCGCCCACTGCTTCTTCCATGCGTCGACATTGGCCGAAGCCGCCTTCAGGTCCCAGGGCGCGAGCTTGAGGTCCTCGAAGGGAGGAACGCCCGCGGGCATGGTTACGCCGGTGCGGACCGGATAGCGGTAGCCGTTCCGCGCGTTGATCTGCTCGGCAGCCGGGCTCAGGAGGAAGTCGATGAACTTCCGGGCGGCGTCGAGGTTCGGCGCGCCCTTGAGCACCGACGCGCAGCCGATCTCGAAGCCAGTGTCCTTCGGGAAGACGACTGTGATGGGGAGATTGCCCTGTTCCTTCTGCTTCAGCGAGTCGTGCCCCCAGGCGAAGCCGACATAGGCTTCACCCTGCGCGACGAGCGGGATGCAGCCGTTCGCGCCCTTCGTGTACTGCGCGACATTCTTGTCGAGCTGGCGGATGTAGTCGAAACCGGCCTTCTCGCTGCCCAGCCTGAATATCTGCGCGCACTCCATAAGGTAGGCGCCGCCGGTAGTGGCGGGGTTCGAACCGATCACAAGGCCCTTGTAGGCCGGATTGAGCAGGTCGTCCCAGGTCGCGGGCGGCTTGAGTCCCATCGGCTTGAATGTCTGCTCGTACATCTTGTTGTTGTAGACGAAGCAGAGCGCGCCGAGATACCAGCCGGTCCAATACCCGTCGGGGTCCATGAACCTCGTTTCGATCTTGGCTTCCTTGATGACCGGCGAGACGTACTTGTCGAGATAGTTCCCTGAAGCTAGATCGGCGTGGAAGTTCGAATTTCCGCCGATGAATACATCCGCGCGCGCGTGGGCCGATTCGGCTTTGATCCGCGCCGCGATTGTGCCAGCCTCTTCGATCTGGAGCGCGATTTCGACGGGAATGCCTGTCGCCTGGGTAAAGGCGGCCGCGAGTTCTTTCGATGTCTTTTCGTCGAGCGCGGCGTAGATCGTCAGGGGGTCAGACCCCTTCGCGTACATGCCCGAAACGAGCACGAGCGCGATGAACGCGATTTTGAGCACCTTCATGTTTTGCCTCCTTATGGCAATATCCTAATTCGCCTTTAACCAGATCGCTCCGCTCAAACGTGCGCGCATCCGCACGATTGCCGGATTTGAAGCTGGGTTGGGAGAATTATTTTCTGAAAACGGGGATCACGCTGTTCGAGGATGCGAAGCACGGTCTCCATGGCGATGGAACCGATCTCTTGCATGGGTTGATGGACGGTGGTGAGCGGCGGATCGAGAAATTCCGAGAAGAACGTATCGTCGAAACCCGTGATGGCGATGTCATCAGGCACACGAATTCCCTTGCCGCGGCAGTAGAGAATCGCGCCGAGCGCCATGTGGTCGCTCGCGGCGAAAATGGCGTCGTAGGTCTTCGTTTCGAGCGACTGCTTCGCCGCTTCGTATCCTGATTCGCGCAAGAAGTCCCCGTACACCACATCGAGCGCCTCGACCTCTGCCGACATTTCGGAGAGGCCCATCTTGAAACCGTAGAGCCGATCGTTCGAGTCGAGATTGTCCTTCGGCCCGGCGATAAAAAGAATTCGCTTGAAACCGTGTTGCGCGTAGTGGTGAGCCATGAGGCGCGCGCCGCCGACATTGTCGATGAGTATCGCGTGCGAGTCGCTCTCGGTGGGCGGTTTTCCAATGAACACGACGGGGATGCCCCGGCGCTGCAAGGTAACGAGCACATCGTTGTCGAAAGGCTTGAGCCCGTTGTTCCTTAGTATGAAAGCGTCGACCCTGTTGTTGATAGCGAGATCGAGCAGCGCCTTCTTGTTGTTCTGTGTCTTGATGATGATGTTGAAGAATTGCTTTTCGGCGACTTCTTCGAGGCCGGTGAGGAGGGTGGCGTAGTATTCGGTCTTCACGTCGGGCAGAAAGACGGCGATCGTCTTTGTCCTGCCACCGGAGAGCGCGCTTGCGGCGTTGTTCGGTGAATAGCCGAGCTTTTCGATGGCCTCTCGCACCTTGGCTTCTGTTGCCGGCTTTACGGAGCCTTCCCTATTGATGACTCTTGAAACCGTAGCCTTCGAGAAACCGCAATAGGCCGCGACGTGGTCGATCGTGACCTTTTCGGACACGCTGTCGAATGTTTGTTGATTCATAATGTAACCGCTTTCTATTTTAATCAATGTTGTGTACTTGTCAAGCATAATTTTTTCACTCTATACTCAAAACCGAGTTGGAAGAGAAAGAAGCGCAGAATGCTCAGAATCAGTTTTATCAATGTCGGATATGGTGACGCGATCCTCATCGAGGAGCTGAGGGACGAACGACGAGTCTTCAGCATGCTCGTGGATGGGGGTGTGCCCTACGCTGGCGACTATCGCGTTTCGTACGACAGGTGGCCATCGAGAGTGCCGGCATTCCGCTATCTCGCCTCCCGAGGAATCGATGCGCTCGACGCGGTCTTTCTCACGCACCTTCACATCGATCACATCGGCGGATTGCCTGAGGTTCTGGAACAGTGCTCTGTTGGAGACGTATGGTCGAGCTTAGATCTTGCTGATCCGGAACGATTCTCCTCGCTCAACGCGCTCGCGCTCGAAGACGGCAGCGCGCCGGAGCGGGCTACCGCGCGAGAGATGCGCCTCTCGCTCAACCTCCTCGCTGAACTCCATGGCCTCGCGGGCGAGCGGGGAATTCCGATGGAGCGCCTGGGCGGGGAGCACCGGATCATTGCGCTCAGCGATGGGCTGACCGCGGAATTTTTCGAGGCTGATCGGGCACTCAGCGCGCGCACCGAGGCATTCATCGCCGAAATTCTCTCGCCGGATACCGAAGCGGCTCGGGCGCAGAGAGCGCTTGTCCACCTCGACTCGATCCAGAACGCGGCGGGTGTGGCGCTTCGCCTGACATACGGGGGGCGAAAGATCCTGTTGCCTGCCGATCTGCCGGCAGTCCACTGGAAGGGAGATGCCTGGGGCGCTGAGCGGCTCCGCGCGGATATCGTGAAGCTCGCGCACCACGGCCAGGCCGACAGCATGACCCGAGAGCTCGCGGTGAAGATCTCTCCCAGGCACGCGGTGATAAGCGTCTCGGCGGACAATCCTTTTGGCGCGCCATCTCCAAATGTGTTCGATTTGTTCGACGCCGGCCTTGAGTTCTGGACCACCGAAAATATCGAGATGCCACCGCGCAACCCTTCGACCAGCGGCCCTTCGCCCAGTAGCCCTTCGCCGCGCGCGCCAGAACAGCCGCCGAAGCTGGCTCGCGGGCCTTCGCGCCGTGCGGTGATCTTCGAGATTCAATCCGATGGCGAAATCAACGTATCGCTCGACCGCGTCTGACCG
The DNA here is from genome assembly GCA_021813065.1 of bacterium. Taxonomy (GTDB): domain Bacteria; phylum Spirochaetota; class Spirochaetia; order Treponematales; family Rectinemataceae; genus Rectinema. The sequence goes on along the minus strand of JAKALZ010000065.1, from coordinate 4,224 downwards.
AAGAGCGCTTCGTAATACTTCAGAAATTGATCAAAGTAGTCGTTCATCCACTCAGCGCGCGGAGACTCGAGCGCGGTGGTTTTGAGCGCGGCGGGCATTATGCCTGGCATGAAACGACCATAGCGCGTCGCGGTGAGACCGATCTCCGCGGCGCCGCGCACCGACGCGTCCGGCTCGTCCGAGATAGAGAGCTTCCGGCCCGTCATGGCTGAAACAATATGCATCCAGGGGGCGAAACGAGTGCTGCCTCCCACGCAGTACACGTGCGCATCGGGCGCGACACCCAGCGTATCGAGGCCGAGGCGGATGGTGCAGGCCACGCCCAGCAAGGCTGAAGAGAGCATGTCGCGCGTCGTGTGGTGGAGGCCGAGGCCAATCCATGCGCCTCGGGCCTTAGGGTTCTGGTAAGGGCTTCTTTCGCCGGAGAGATAGGGAAGAAAAAAAAGGTCTCTCGGAAGATCGACGGGCTTTTGCTTGAGACCGGCAGGCCCATCCTCGAATTCGGCATAGAATTCCGCCCACGTACGGTGACTGCTGAGCGTGGATCGTACCCACTCGAGCGCGAGCCCTCCGTTCAGCATAGCGGCCATGCGGTAGCGAAGTCCTGGCACGCACGTTTCGAAGAGATTAAGGCCGGATGCGTAGGGGGGTACGCTGCGCGTCGGAATGACGACTTGGATTCCGGTGCCGATGCTCACTTGGGCGATTCTCGGCGACATCCAGTCGGCATCCGGCGCGCGGACAGTGCCAGCCGGACTCGCCACGGGAATGGCGCCTGCGCCCGATTCCGCAGCCATCGCGCGCTCGAAATATTCGCTGAAAAATCCGGAACCATAGATCTCGCACGCTTTATCCGCGGAGCCGACCGCCACCGGAACGCCCTCCGGCAGGCCGGTGTCGCGAGCGCCTGTGCGACAGACCGCACCGCCAACACCAAAGCTGTCGAGCAATGGCGGCAGTTTGCTCTTATCGAGGCCGAGCGCTTCTAATGCCCGCTCCGACCACCCGTGCACCGAGAAATCCCAGAGCAGGCTCGCGCTCGCGTCGCCAGGATCAGTGCCCAATTCTCCGGTGAGACGATAACGGAGATAATCCTTTGGGAAAAGAATTTTTGCGGTGTCGCGGTAAAGTTCGGGGGCGCGGTACTTCATCCAGAGCAGCGTGAGGGCGGTGAGGCCCGCGGCCGGCGCATTGAGCAGGCGCCCGAACTCGTCGCCGAGCGCGGCCGCGTACAAGGGCGCAAATTCCGCGCCCCGCTCATCCGCCCAGGTAATCGCCCGGTGCACTGCCCGGCCATCGCGGCCAATCGGCACAAACCCGTGCATCTGCCCCGACAGCCCGATCGATACGAGTTCGGGCGCCACACCCGCGCCCGCGATCTGTGCGCGCACGTCCTGCCAGGCGGCGCTCAGCGCGTCAATCCACTCCTCAGGGTCGGTCTCGGCGACACCCGGCGCCGGAGAGAGAATCGGGTATGCGCGCCGAGCTGAAAGAGCCGGCGCCGCTCGGGCTTGCGGGCTTGCCGCTTCGGGTGCGCTCCACATTTCGCGTAGGCTCGAGGCTTCCCTACCGATGGTTGCCTCATGCGCGCCCACCACCATGCTTGCATCCGGCGCACGGTAGACAGTTAGCTTGAGCGACCCTGTCCCGAGATCGATGCCAAGAAAAAAGGAGCTACCGCCACGCGAAGAATCTCGGAAAGCAGCAGAATCTGAAGTTTGTGTTTTCACGTTCGCGGCCCGAAAGCATTCATGCACACAATGTTTTTCGTACAAACACCACCGCGTCCGCCGCGAGTCTGTCGTAGTCGGGATTGGGGATCAGCTCGCGCCAGAGGGCAATATCGCGCCCAATCTGCCCGCCCGGCGCGACAAAGGGCTCCATCACGAGGGGGCCATCGAACCCGATATCGTCGAGCGCCGCGCGGATTTCCTGCCAAGGCATGCGGCCGAGCCCGGGCGGCTTGCGGTTGGTTTCGCCGAGGTGCAGCGCCGCAAGGTGTCGGCCCGCCCTGCGTATCGCGCCTCCGATGGAATCTTCTTCTATATTCATGTGGAAGGTGTCGAGGAGTATCCGGCACGCGGGATTCGCGATGTCTTCGACATAGGCGACCGCCTCTTCGCACGTGTTGATGAGGAACTGTTCGAAGCGGTTGATGACTTCCACGTTGAGGATCACGCTATTGTCTTCCGCGATTTTCGCGAGCTCGCGCATGCTCTTTTTGCTCTGGTCGAGATAGGGGCGCTTGTCGGTCGCGCCTTTGGGGAGCGTCATGGGCCATGAGCTGTGGATGGTGCCACCGATCATGCCGCCGCCCGCGCGTCCCACGTGCTCGATCATCGTGCGCATGAAGCTGAGCCCGTCGCGCCGGACGCTCTCATCGAGCGACGAGACATCATGGTTCGCGGTGAGCCCTATGCCATACGAGAGCGATATTCCTCGTGCTCTTGCCTCTCTGACGAGCCGATCGCGCTCGGCTTGAGGCATGATCGCGAACGTGCCGCCATTGATTTCGAGCTGATCGAAGCCGAGGCGCCGCACTTTTTCCACAAAGGGGAAAAAATCCACATCCCATTCTCGCGTCCAAAATGCGTAGAAGATGCCAATTTTTCTCATGTTGGAATTCTAGCGCAGCTTTTCCCGCGCTGTCAAATTGACGATCGTCGCGGCCCTTTGGCAGCCTAAAACCCGCTGATGGCCGCCGACTCATGGCTGCCATATACCTGCTAAGGGCCGCCGCCTCATGGCTGCCACAGGGCCGTCGCGGGAACTCTCATCATTTAACGCGGACTTCCACCGTGAACTTGTTGCGCTCGCCGCTGTAGTACGCGGTCGAGAACTCGATGGGGATGTTGTTTTCGATGTACGCGATGGTTTGAATGAAGTGGATGGGGTCGCCCTCTTTGATATTGAGGAGCGAGGCTTCATACTTTCCGGCCTTGCGGATTTCCAGCGTTCTCAGCGTTCTTAGAATCTTGTATCCATAATCGAACTCGATGATGTGGTAGAGCGACTCTCGTTCCATATCCTTGGAGAGGATCTCCCGCAAAAGATTGCCGGGAAGGTAGGTGTTCACGAGGACGATGGGCTCTCCGTTGATCGAGCGGAGCCGGCTGAGGTAGTAGGTCAAATCCGCAGCCTTGATCTCGAGGTTCTTGATCACTTCTGGCGTTGGCTTTCTTGTGCAGAACGTGAGCACTTTGGTATCCGGCGTAAGCCCCTTCGATTGCATCTCGTCGTTGAAGCTCATGATGTTGAGGAGAAAATCCTGGGGAATCTTCTTTTTGTTGATGAAAGAACCGCGGCCCTTTTGCCGCACGATCAGTCCTTCGGCCACCAGTTCATTGATCGCCTGTCGAACCGTGGGGCGCGAGATGTCGTAGATGGCGCAGAGTTCATGCTCAGTGGGTATGGGAAGGCTGTTGTCGTGTTCGCTTATGTAGTTTTGAAGCACTTCGATGAGCTGGTAGTAGAGGGGGATGGGTACCGATTTGTCGAGCGGTCTGCTTTTAAAATAATCCGTATCCGCGGACATGAGCATGGTGTTCCCTCCTTCAGGGATGCGCGCCTCGACACGTAGCGAGTGTGTCGCTGTCCTGCAATGGTACACCCGGTCTCTTATAATGTAAAGACATTATTATAAACTTGCAAATAGATAAAAACTACACGACTTTGGTGCGAATTTGTATTACATGTATGGTCTTTTAATATTTTATATTATTATATTGTATAAATATATATAATATATGTAAGCTTACAAGTCATAATGTAAATATAATACAACATTTTTGTTGACATGTGGTTGAAACGGGTTTACACTTTTCTCGATCCGCGTGCTGCGGATCATAATTGTCTTTTGGGAGGTATCCTTATGAAGAAGAGAGTAGCAATCATCGCATTGCTTCTGCTTGTGATTGCGCTCATTCCGACATTCGCCGCGACACCCAAGAAAGTCGCTGTCATCATCAAGGCGACGGACTCAGATTTCTGGCAGTATGTGTTGGTTGGAGCTACGAACTATGCGAAAGAGCACCCGGATCAGGTCGTGGTAACCACCTACGGACCGCCTTCGGAAGCTGATATCGACAAGCAAGTCGCCATTCTCGAAGACGTCGTGAACAGCAAGCCAGACGCGATCGTTATCGCATCGACGAGCTCGGACGCCACCGTGCCCGCGATCGAGAGAGCGACGAAACTCGGCATCCCTGTTATCACCATCGACAA
>JAKALZ010000064.1 GCA_021813065.1 bacterium | reverse complement strand
CGCGGCGCACGAGTTGCCGATCCAGCCCGACCAGGCCGACAGGCCACTCGCCTCGCTCCAGGTGGACCAGCACCTGCGCCGCCGCGGCCTGCGCCTCGTCCTCGAGGCTGTCGCAGCGCGCCAGCGCGGGCGGCTCGTGCAGCGCCGCCGGCCATGCGGCCGCATCGGCGTCGACGAGGAGACACGGGCAACGCGGCGGAGTACACGAGGGCTTTTGACAACGAGTCAGTGCCTGTCGTCCTCGATCCGAACATTGTCGCCACGCCCTCGAGCACGGATTTCCGATCGCGGAGAGCGTTCACCATCGTCCTCCCTACCAGCGCCATTCGCGACAAGATGGAGATCATTTTCCGCTACCACATGCATAAAAGCTGGACCTCCGACCAGGAATAGCGCAATAGTCAGAAAATAGTGTATAACAAGGCCATGAACACGCAGTCTATGAAATTGATTTTCCTGGGGCCCCCAGGAGCGGGAAAGGGTACGATCTCCAAGATGGTCACCGAGCGCCTCGGCCTGCCGCAGATCAGCACGGGCGACATGTTCCGCGCCGCGGTTAAGGAGAAGACCGAGCTTGGACTCAAAGTGCAGTCGATTCTCGCCGCGGGCGGGCTTGTCCCCGATGAGCTCACCATCGCGATAGTGAAAGAGCGCCTCTCGTGGCCCGATGTCCGGCAGAGCTATATTCTCGATGGTTTTCCACGGACCATAGCGCAGGCCGATGCCCTCGCTGAATTCTCCGAACTCGATGCGGCGGTGGACTTCGAAGTGAAGGACGATCTCATTCTCTTCAGATTGACCGGGCGGCGCGTCTGCAGATCATGCGGCGCCATTTACCACATGGTGACCAAGCCACCCAAGGTCGAAGGTGTCTGCGATATCTGCGGAGGCGAGCTGTACGTCCGCAATGACGACAAAGAAGAGACTGTCAAGGCTCGGCTCAGCGCCTACCACCTGGAGACCGAACCTCTCATCGGATATTACAATAAGAAGAATGTACTTCTCACCATCGATGGGAGCCCCGACGCGGAGACGGTCTACAACGCCTTCATCTCCAAGATAGGACACTTTCTTAAAAAATGAGCCAGCGGGCAAGCCTCATCGCCCTCCTTGCGCTCGCGGGGGCGCTTGCGCTCGGCGCGCAGGAGGCTATCGTTCCCGGAGACTGGGCGGGAACTCTCATTCTGCGCTCTGCCGCTCAGTCTCCAGCCGGCTCCCAGAATTTTTCTCAGCCAGGCGCGCCAGGGCAGGGCGCTTCTCCAGAAAACTACAGCTTCAACTTCGCGATGCATATCCTTGGCGAGGACAGGGGTATCACCGTGGATATTCCCGAGCAGGGAATGTTCTCATACCCCATCGATCGCTATTCCTTCAGCGACACACAGATATCGCTCGTGCTCGACACGATGGGCGAAGGCGAAGAGCTCACGCTCGCGGGCAACTATTCTGACACCTTTATTCCGCAGGGAAAGACGCAGAGGGGCGGGATTGTCGGTTCCGTCAAGGGGCGCTCCTGGAATGGCTCGTTCTATGTCCAAAGGCAGGACATCCCTCCGCTTCCCGGCGAAATAACCCTCGATATCGCGGCGGACGGCGGTTCGCTTCCCGCGACGCTCACCGTGCCGCTGCATGCATCGCCAAAGCTCGATCCGGCATCGCCGCAGCAATTTCCGCTGGTTGTTCTCGTCGCGGGCGCGGGGAGAACCGACCGCAACGGCAACAATGTCGATGTACCCGGAAAGACGGACTCGTTGAAGCTGCTCGCCCAGATGCTCCGCCAGCGCGGGGTGGGTACGCTCCGCTACGACAAGCGCGGTACGGGAGAAGCGTACAAGCTCGAGACACCAGGGCAGATGACGAGTTTTACTCAGCATGTAAAGGACCTTGCGCGAATCATCGCTTCGGTTTCGTCGCTGCCTCGTGACGGGCGGCTCATCGTGGCGGGGATGAATGAAGGGGCGTGGCAGGCTTCGGCGGCGTTCGCGCTCCTCAAGGCAGATGTCGAAGTGGATGGGCTCGTCGTGCTCGATGCGAGTGGGGTCAGACCCCTGGAAACCTTGGAACAGTCTGTCGAAAATCTTCCTGCCGATCTGAAGGCAACAGCGCTTGAAGCAGCGCACACGCTCGTTTCGACGGGAAAGCTCATCGATGTACCCCAGGAACTCGCGAACTTCTTCTCGCCCAACAGAACAGCCTGGCTCGCATCTTGGCTCGCCTTCGATCCTGCCGCGACACTCAGCGCGGTAAAAATACCCGTGCTCCTCGTCTATGGAGAGCGCGACATGCAAGTCGATCGCGCCGCCTTCTCGAAGCTCATCAGCGCGGCGCCCAGCGCGGCGGTCCGCGTGGTGCCCGATATGAACTATGCGCTTAAAACTGTCCACTCCGACGATGAAAACTATGCGGCTTTCACAGATCCTTCATTCAATGTGCCACCAGTGCTCGCGGATCTCCTCGAGGCGTACGCGAAGGCGCAGCCGGGACCGGATGGACTGCTGCCCTGGAGTCCTTGAGACCGAACTCAATTGAGCACTGTTTTGGGCGCGATGCCTAGAGCGCTCATGTTAGAGACCGAGAGGATCGCCTCCACCATCTGCCGCGCGGTCATCGCGATGGGCTGCGTGGCGAACACTGCCCCACTCTGGTCGATCGTCGCGTCTGGCGAGAGCGGAACGCCATATTCAGTTAATTTGCTCGAGAGCAGCACCCACATGAAACGCATGATGGGCTTGTAGGTCTTCGCTGACTGCTCGTCCTTCATCTGGATTTCAAAGCGCGCGCTATAGAGGGCATTGGGGCTCCCGCGTGAGGGAGACCTGGGGTCGCGATCCGCGCGCAGCATGATGCCATCGAAGGGGAGCATAACGCCGTCGAGGAGAGGCAACTGCGCGATGAGCGCCGATTTTGCGTCGAGATACACGCTGAGATCGTTTTCGCCGCGCTGCATGCCGGCGCGGTCCGCGATCGCGGCGGCAGAAGCCGAGAGCGTCGGGGGCGTCTGAGGTGCCCATGTCGCGAAGTGGATTGTTCCCCCCGAGGGATCACGCATGTAAAGCTTGCCAGATCGCGCCGCGTACCCGCCGGGGATCCTGTTCCAGTTATCGTCGAAGAAGAAGGAGATCGAGGTTAAGAAACCGGGGAAATCGCCCGCGAATACCGCCTCGATGGCTGGATTCGCCTTATTTTCCAATGAAATGCCGATACCCGCGACATCCGCTCGTGAGAGCGTTTTATCGAGTCTGTCCCTGTCGATGGGCTGAATGTTCACCGGCTGTTGATCGGCCGCGATCGAGGCGAGGGCGGTGATGGTCGAGTCGTCGAAGGACGCCGCCATATCGCGCAAGAAGGCGCCCTTTGCGCGGATAAGGACCTGAGGGGTTTTCTCGAAGTGGTTAAAGAGCCCCGCGATCGCCGCTTCGCGCGGCACCGAGGCGCAGGAGACCGCGAGAGCAAGCGCCGCCGAAACCGCCGCGAGGAGCCCCAGGCGCGCGCGCGCGCCCGCGTGTCCGCGCGCGGTGCGCGCGAATTTGAAATCGCTCAGTGCGGTGATTTTTTTCCATTGCAAACGGAAGATCATAGAATTTGTATTCCTTTCTTACGCATCAGAGAATTGAATGCGTCGCGGTGTGCGCGCGCCGCTCGATTCCACTCCTCAAAAGACGAACCGTGGTACTTCGAAACCGGAATAACCCCTCGAACCATCGGGCCGTGAAGCGGAGAAGCCCGCCATTCGCCGGAAAATCCCTCCGAGGAGATGGTTTTAAGCATGTCGCCTGTACTGTATTCCTTCGCTCCGATAGCTGCCGTTAGACTGTTCTGGTCATAGGAAGGTACATCGAAATATATCACATAATCGCTGGCGACCGCGAGATCGTCGTGGCCTGAGGTTTTTCGGCTCGCCCATAATTCCCGCAGAGGATCAAGCACGAATGCCTCATCGTCAAAGGAGGTCCGGCGCGAGGTTCGGAGAAAGCGATAGATCATTCGGGCCGCGTCGAGAAAACGTAAGGAATTGTCGATGCGCGCGTGCGCGGGCTTCAATCGAGAGTCGTACCAGTGCGCTTGGGGAAGATCGGGAGTCGTTCCCGCCTGCAAGTGCCCCACCGAAGGGAGCAAGGAAGCTGCCAATTTTACCGACGCCATCCGGCTATTTGGCTCAAGCGCGTTGAAATTATCCTGAGTCCCGGTGAAGTTCTGGTGCGCCCAGGTATCGGCGTACGCGTGGAGCGCGATCCCGATTCGATACATATTTGAAGTGCCGAGCGCTTCGATGAGGAGAGACCGCGCGTTGTCGCTGTCGGGGCTCACCGCGAGCGGTTCAAGCTTACCATCGGCGCGAGCCGCCGCGCAGACCTCTGGGTCGCCTGGAATGAAATGAAAGGGAAGATAGACATCCTTCGCGATATTCTGATCCCAAAACACATAGTTCTGTGTCACCTCTGTAAGAGGTGAGACCTCTGTAAGAGGTGAGACCTCTGTAAGAGGTGAGACCTCTGTAAGAGGTGAGACCTCTGTAAGAGGTGAGACCTCTGTAAGAGGTGAGACCTCTGTAAGAGGTGAGACCTCTAAGAGATGCGCATCGCCACGCGCTCGACGGGACGCCACGCGAGAGACCGGCCCTATCGGTTCGATGCTCCACGGGAGTTTGGCATCGTCTACCATCTGGCTCGATATCGCGATCGCGGAGGACTCATCCACCGAAAAACCAGCCTTGCTGGCGAGGTACCAGATCACGTAGTAATGAAATTCCCTATTCATCCATCCTATCATGAATGCCCTGAAGACATTGATCAAGACCGCGTCGGAGGTGGGCAAATCTCAGAAATCGTGCTAAGGTAGATCACACATGGAGGTGCACTGAATGGCGATCGAGCGGACTTACGCGATGCTCAAACCGGGCGTACTCTCCCGACGCATCGCGGGAGAGATTATCACACGCCTTGAGCAAAAGGGTTTTGACATTGTTGGAATGAAAATCATGCGCATTTCGCGCGAGCTCGCGGAAACCCACTACGCGGAGCATAGAGAGAAGCCGTTCTTCGGCGAACTCGTCGACTACATCACCTCGGGGCCGATTGTGGCGATGGTCCTCGAGGGCGATCAAGCGATCAAGATACTGAGGCTCCTGGCCGGGTCGACGAAACCGCTCGAAGCCGCGCCTGGTACGATTCGCGGAGATTACGCGATGCACACGAATGTGAACATCATTCATGCCTCGGACTCGCCTGAGGCGGCCTCGCGCGAAATCGGTCTCTTTTTCAAGCCTGAAGAGCTGTTGAGCTGGAATGATGGCAACTCAGGCTGGATCTGAGCGGAATATAGCGCCCGGCGTCCGGCGCGCATTTCGACCGAGTTCCGCGGCGTGCCGATGTTCGCGCGCCAGGTCGCGCGACGCACGCGCCACGCGCAACCATCCGGCCCGGATCGCTTGATAGCGGCTCACGATCATTGCCCACATCATGGCAAAAAAGGAAGAAAGAAATGAATGAAAAAACGAAGATGCGGCACGATATCCCCGAGTGGAATCTCGACGCGGTTTATCCTGGGTTTTCTTCCGAGGAATACGCTCGCGCGAAAATAGATGTCGCGGACGCGCTTCAAAACCTCAAGGTTGAGCTCGCGGTGACTGCCGCTCCTCGCGAGCCACTCCAATTCTCCGATTGGCTCTTCGCGCTTCTCGGGAAGCTCGATCGTCTGGAAACGAAGGCCGACACGCTTTCCGCGTACGCCTACGCGCGCTTCAGCACGAACACCGCGAGCGCGGAAGTGCTGTCTGAGCTCAATAAAGTTGAGGAGTTGCTCGTACCCGAGGCGACAGTCCGCGTGCTTTTCCGCAACCTTCTCGCGGCGAACGAGCCTGCGGCGCGACGAGCGGTCGCGGAAGATCCTCGCTTTGCCGACTACGCGTTCGTACTCGAGGAGGCGATCGCGCTGCAGAAACACCAGATGTCAGCCGAACTCGAGGACTTGGCGGCGGACTTGAGTCGCGCGGGCGCCGATGCGTGGTCACGCCTCCAGGAGTCGGTGCTCGCGAATTCGAGCGCGCTGTGGGACGATACGACAGGCGAACGCAAGACAATGGTCGAGCTACGCAACCTTGCCTACGACGCGGATCGTGCCGTGCGCCAGCGCGCGTACCGCCTCGAACTCGGCGTCTGGAAGAATTACGAACTTCCTGTCGCCGCCGCGCTCAACGGGGTGAAGGGCACGGTCGCGACCTTGAACAGTCGTCGCGGTTGGGCGAGCGCGCTCGATGCATCCCTCGCGCAGGCTCGAATCTCTCCGGCTGCCCTCGACGCCCTTGTGGGCGCGATGGAAGATTCGCTGCCGATGTGGCGCCGCTACCTGCGCGCGAAGGCGCGCCTCATGGCACTTGAGAAACTCTCATTCTACGACATTTTCGCCCCTCTCCAGAGCGAGAACACCGCGATGCCGACCTTCGATTGGAGCGCCGCCAAGGCCTTCATCGTGAAGCAGTTTGGCACTTTCGATCCCGCCATGGCTCGTTTCGCCGATCGCGCCTTCGACAGCGCGTGGATCGATGCGCGCCCGCGCGAAGGCAAAGTGGGCGGCGCGTTCTGCACGCATTTTCCCGCCGCGAGACAGCCGCGCGTGCTTTGCAACTTCGATGGGAGCTACTCCGCGCTCATCACCATCGCGCACGAGCTCGGCCATGCCTGGCACTACGAGACGATCAAGGATATGCCCATGCTCCTCTCGCAGTACCCCATGACCCTTGCCGAAACCGCTTCGATCTTCTCCGAGACACTCGTGTCGAACGCGGCGATGGAGGGACTCGACCCCGAGGCGAAACTTCCCCTCGTCGAGCTCCACCTTCAGGATTCCTGCCAGGTCATCGTGGACATTCTCTCGCGCTTCTACTTCGAGCGCACGGTTTTCGAAGAGCGAAAAAAGGGCGAAATCACCGCCGCGCGCCTCTGCGAGCTCATGCTCGATGCCCAGTCGAAGACGTATGGCGACGCGGTGCGCGAGGACGAGCGGCACCCCTACATGTGGGCGGTGAAGGGTCACTACTATATTCCAGGGCTATCGTTCTACAACTTCCCCTACGCGTTCGGGCTGCTGTTTGGGCTCGGCCTCTACAGCCTTTACGAGGAACAGGGAGCCGCATTCGCCTCACGCTACCGCGAGCTTCTGAGACTCACCGGCTCGCTTCCCGCGGTAGAAGTGGCGAGGCGCGCGGGTTTCGACATCGAAGCGCCGGAATTCTGGAGAGGCGCAATGCGCCCGCTTAAACGCGAGGTAGAATTTCTCGAGCAGCAGGCGAAGTAATGCAATGCGGGGCAAGCGCGGGCGCGGCTCTGTGCGCCCGCAGGCGAAAGGCTCTCCCTGCGCGTTGGTTCAGTATACTTTCAGAATCGCGAGCACCTTGTCGGCCCCGATGGCGTTCAGAAAACCAGCGAGCCTCGGCCCCTGGTCTTTGGCGATCAGCGCTTGGTAGGCAGCTCTGAAAAGCTGTTTTGGCTCGATACCGCTCGACTGTGCCACCGCGTAGATCGCCTCGGCGAGCGCGGTCTCGGTTTCGAAGGAATCGAGCTTCACGACAATCTCATCGCGCAATCGGACCAGCGCCGCGATCTCAACCTCAGTGAGCTCAGCGACAGTTCCGGGCTCGCGCAGCGCAAACTTGAAATCCTCGGGCGCGCACTCGGTGATCCAGTACCAGGCGCATTTCGCTCTCGCGCGTACACGCCCCTCCTGCGAGGGCTTGAGATCGGGCAGCGACCTAATTACCGCATCGATGTTCCCCAGATGAATCTGGAGCATATTGCAGAGGTGGCGGAAGGGAATCTGATAGGGCATCTCCGCAGGCACGCTGTCAACTTGCGATAGCTCGTAGATGCGCCGCTCCAATGCCGCGATGTCCTCGTTTTTCGCCGTGTCGACCCCCCAGTAGATCCGCTCGGTGCGGTCGTAGTCTTCGTAGATCTTGATGACATCAAGGTCGAAGCTGATGACGAACTCGGTGTTCGGCCTCGTCCCAGCGAAGAGATACCGAACAATCTCAGGCTGATACACACGCAATAGATCGTAGAGGTCCACTACCTTGCCCTTCGACGACGACATCTTGCCAGGGCTTCCCTTGATGCCGATGAAGTCGTAGCGGAAGGTGACCGGCGGCTTGCGGCCATAGACATCCTCGACCACATGCTTCGAGGTATCGAAGGAGCCGCCCTGCGAGTGGTGGTCCTTTCCTGCTGGCTCGAAGTTCACCTTCTCGAATTCCCAGCGCATCGGCCAGTCCACGCGCCAGACAAGCTTGACCCCGCGCATCGTGCGGATATCGCCCGTCTCCTTGTGGCCGCAGGAATCGCAGTGATAGGAGAGGCCCCAATCGCCGTCCCAACCGTCGATCTCCGTCGTATCCTTTTCGCAGTTCGAGCAGAACACCGAGACGGGCCACCACTCACCCTGAATCTTGTGGTCTTCGTCGCGGTATTTGTCGAGGATAGTCTTGAGGTGCTCGCGCATCTCGAGCGCGCGGCGGATGCCCGTGGAGTAGGTTCCAGCCCGGTACTTGTTCGCTTGATAGAGAAACTCGGGGTGGATGCCCACCTCGGGG
>JAKALZ010000063.1 GCA_021813065.1 bacterium | reverse complement strand
CTTTGGATCGCGCGCATCAACGCGGCCTGCCGCATGAGGGATATCAGTTACAGTCGCTTCATCGAGGGTCTCGCTAAGGCAAATGTGCGGATCGACCGCAAGATGCTCGCGGATATCGCGGTGCGTGACTCCGCGGCATTCGACGTGATCGTTGAAAAGGCCAAAGCGGCCCTTCAGGGGTAACATATGCTGAATCTTGAGCAGATCCGAGCGCTGGAAGCGCGTGTCGAGAAGGCTGTTGTCCTCATCACGAAGCTGAGGCAGGAGAACGCCGACCTCGAACGGCAGCTCGCTGACGCAAAGAAGACAGAGGATTTGCTCAGGAATCAGATTTCGGAACTCGAACGCCAGTGCGCGGCGCAGAGTCGCGCGGTGAATGAGAATTCCGCTCGTCTCGAGAGCTATGTGGCGAGGGCAAAGGAAGCCGAAGAGACCGCCGCGCAGGCAGCGCTCAAAGCGGCTGAGTCCGAAGAGCGGGCCGCGGCGATGGAGCGCAAAGCTCAGGCTGCCGACGACGAAATCGCACACTACAGAGAGAGAGCACTCGCGGCCGAGCGCCGCGTCGCCGAACTCGAGTCGAAGGCGGAAGAGCTGAAACAAGAGCAAGAGCGGATCGAGCAAGGGCTTGTGCAGGCGCTCTCGAAACTTGATTCATTCGAAGATATGGTGCTGGAAATGTCCTACGGCACGTCGCCTGACGCTGGTTCTCTCGGCGTGCAAAGCCGCGAGCCTCGTTCCACGGCTAACGCGCTCGAAGAACCAGAACCTGCATCTTCAGTTCAGAATATTCAGGAAGAGTTCGATTCGGATCGAGGAGGGGGAACTGCCCAGGAGCCGGAGGAGGATATTCCGCCGGATTCTGAATCTCAGGATGCCCCCTTTCGCGGAGGGGAAGATGAGCTCGATATCTTCTAGCCAGACGACGCATATTGAAATTCTCGGTCAATCCTTTTCTTTGAAGTCAGACGATAGCCCAGAGTACATCCAAGGACTCGCGGATGAACTCAAACAGCGCTATGCGAGGATATCAGCCCGTATGAACGTGGCCGATCCCTTGAGAGTGGCCATTCTCGCGGGGCTCTTTCTTCTCGACGACGTGAAGAAGAGCGGTGGAGCGCATCAGACCCGCCGAGTGGTTAGCCAGAGTGCCGAGCAGGGAACGTCTGTGTCGGGGCCCGCGAAGGACTCGAATGCGGATGAAGAAGCGATCCTCGCGCAGCTCGACAAGAGGCTCGGTGAGCTTGGGCTCTAAATGCCCGCCACCTTTCGTCTGTATACATTTCCATTGAGGATATTTCCTAGAACGTTATCCGAGGAGACCATTGATGATTATGCCGCTTGAATCTCTCATAAATTTTTCTGGAAACTCGTACGAGTTAGCCTCTGCCGTGGCGATGCGCGCGTATCAACTCGCGGTATTGCGCACTCCGGAAGTGGAGAAGAACAACGGCAAAGTCGTTTCCATGGGAACGCAGGAAATTCTTGACAAGTCTATTGGATACAAGCTTATTACCGGTTGACGCGATACTGCTCGCGGGCCCCACCGCCTCCGGAAAAACGGAAGTGCTGGACGCGGCCTTCGGCGAGGGATCTTCGATCTGGCTGCCCCGTCTGCGCGACGCGTGGCGCGCCGATATTTACAGCGCGAACATCATTTCAGCGGACTCAATGCAGGCGTACCGAGGCATGGATCTCGGAACGGCCAAACCGCCGCTCTCGCTCCAAGCGAGGCTTCCTCACCATCTTATCAATATTAAAGATCCTCACGAACAATACACCGCGGGCGAATTTGTCGCCCGTGCCGATATCATCTGCGCCGATCTGGCGCTTCGCGGAATTCTGCCTATTGTCAGCGGAGGTACAGGCTTCTATATCATGAACTTTATCCGCGGACTGCCGAGCGCGCCGCCGAGTTCGCCGGAGATACGCGCGGCGGTAGCGGCCGATTTCGAGCGGTTCGGGGCTTCGGCGCTGCGCGACGAGCTTCGTTCGATCGACCCAGAGAGCGCCGCGCGCATTCACGAAAGGGATATCTACCGGCTCACGCGGGCTGTGGAGATTCTTCGCGCTTCGGGCGCGGCGCCAAGCTCCTTCGCGCCGAAAAAAGAAGCGCGCGCGGGGAGGCGATTCATCGTGCTGGGTGTCGCGCGTGAGCGCGAGCTGCTGCGCGGGCGCATACGCGCGCGCGTCGACGCGATGATCGCACAAGGTCTCGAAGCTGAGGTCCGCGGCCTTATCGAGCGAGGCTACACGCGCGGCGATCCAGGGATGCAGGCCATAGGCTACAAAGAATTTTTCGAACTCGAGGGCCGCCCACTCGTCGAAATAACCGACGCCATCGCGCTCCACACGAGTCAGTACGCCAAGCGACAGATGACCTTTTTCAAAGCGCTCCCGGGAATCACATGGATCGAACCGACACCTGAGGCGCTCCTTGCCGCGCTGACGCGAGTCGGCTGCGACGCTCCTCGCGATTTTGCCTAGACACGCTGAATCGTCGCGCGCTATAGTGCAGCCGATGAGCGTTTCACTTCTAATGACGATTCTATTCTCGATTTTGCCGATATCGGAGCTGCGCGGGGCAATTCCCTATGCGGTTTCTCAGGGTTTTTCAATTCCGTCAGCGGCGGTAGTCTCGATTCTCGCGAACATCACGGTCCCTCTCATCGCATTCCTCTTTCTGGAGAGTCTTCACAAGCTCTTCTACAGGATACCGGTGTACAAGCGCTTCTTCGATCGCTTTGTCGAAAAATCGAGAGCGAAGGTGCACGCCAAGGTCGAGAAGTACGGCTACTGGGGTCTCATGATCTTTGTCGCAATTCCTCTTCCTGTTACCGGCGCATGGACTGGCGCGCTCGGGGCTTGGGTGCTTGGACTGTCCTATAAAAAATCGTTCTTCGCGATCGCGGGCGGAGTAATCCTCGCGGGGCTTATTGTCAGCATTCTCGTGGCGCTCTGGGGCGCGGGTACGCGGACCATCTTTTTTAAGACTATGTAGTATGCGGCCGTGCGCTCGACGCGGCGAAACAGGATCATCATGCACATCGATTTTCGCGCTCAGCTCGATCCAGAGCAGTATGCCGCCGTGACCGCCACAGAGGGGCCGGTGCTCATCATCGCTGGCGCTGGCTCGGGAAAAACGAGAGTCATCACGTACAGAATCGCGCACCTGCTGGCACGCGGAGTCGCGCAGGAGTCGATTCTCGCTCTCACATTCACGAACAAAGCCGCGAGAGAAATGGTAGAGCGGGCGCATGAGCTCACAGGCTTGCCGCTCAAGAGTCTCACTGTTTCGACCTTTCACTCCTTTGGCGCGTCGATGCTGCGCAGAGAGGCTGGCCTTCTTGGGTACAGGCCGAACTTCAGCATTTACGATGAGCAGGATCGGATCCACGCGATTCGCGAGAGCGCCCGCGAGCTCGGTTGGTCGACCGATCAGCTCGATCCAGAGCGGCTCTCGCAGCTCTTCTCGGCGCTGCGATCCGGGTATGGGAAGCAAGGCGATCTGAGCGGTCGGGAGCTTGAGCTCTATGCGCTTTACCGCACGATGCTCAAAGTATACAACGCGATGGACTTTGACGACCTCATCGCCCTGCCGCTCGAGCTCCTTCAGAGCAACGACGAGGCGAGAGCACGCTACCGCGAACGCTATCGCTACGTGATGATCGATGAATTCCAGGACACTTCGCTTCAGCAATACGAATTCATACGGCAGATCGAGAGCGGCAACATCTGCGTGGTGGGCGACGACGACCAGTCGATCTACTCGTGGCGCGGCGCGGACTACCGGAATATTGAGCGCTTTGAACTCGATCACCCAGGGCTCGTCGAGGTGAAGCTCGAGCGGAATTACAGGTCGACGGGCAGCATTCTCGAAGCGGCGAACACGGTCATCGCGCACAATCAGAAGCGCAAGAAGAAGCAGCTCTGGTCGCCGCAGGGTACAAGTGGCACACCTATCACCCTCTTCGACTGCGAAGACGATGAGGATGAGGCAGAAAAAATTATCGCCACCATGCGCGATATCCGATTTCGAGAGCAGGCGGATTGGGAAGACTTCGGTATCTTGGTGCGCACGAATGCGCTCTCTGAGAGCATTGAGGACAAGCTCGTCGAGCACAACATTCCGTACAAAGTCGCGGGCGGACCCTCGTTCTATCAGCGGCGGGAGATCAAGGACATTATCGCTTACCTCAAAGCGGCCGCGAATCCGGACGACGATGTCTCAGTATTGCGCGTGCTCAATGTGCCACGCCGGGGCATCGGCCGCGCGACGATCGAGTATCTCTCGAGTATCGCGAAGGGCCACGGCTCATCTCTGCACCGCGCTTCGGAGCACGCTCAGCGCGACGCGCCGCAGAGTCCTCGAGATGCTCACCTTCAGAAATCGCTCGCCGAGGTCTTTGGCTTCTTCGACTATCTCGCGCAGCTGCGCGAAGATCTTCTCCAGCGAAGGCTCGAGGTTTCGGCCGCGATCCGCAAGATCGTTGAGGATGTGGGCTACTGGCGGTACCTTCTCGACGAGCACAAGAAGAGCGACAAGGCCGCGGTGTGGAAATTTCGGAATATCGAGCTTCTCGCGGCCTCGGCGGAGCGCTGGGAAAAAGACCCCGATACCTTTGAGCGGGGGCTCTTCGCGTATCTGGCGCGCATCTCGCTTACGGTACGAGACGATTCTAACGAAGAGGAGGGCAAGATGAGCCTTCTCACGATCCACGCCGCGAAGGGACTCGAGTTCAACTACGTTTTTATCCCTGGATGCGAGAATGGCATTCTGCCGCACTCGCGCGCGCTCGAGGAGAGCGACGGAAACGTGGAAGAAGAGCGAAGGCTTTTCTATGTCGCGCTTACCAGGGCCAGACGCCAGCTCTTTCTGAGCCACGCGCTTCAGCGAAGCAAGAATGGCGCGCCGCAGGACACGGTTCCATCGCCATTTCTCGAGGAACTCCCCAAAAATCTATTAGTGCTCGCTGAACAGCAGCATCCCGCGCCGCGAAGTGATGAAGATTTAAAAAAAGAATTTTTTTCTCGACTCAAGTCGCGGCTCGGAGCGTAACAGGACGATCGCGGGAGGTGAAGCGGCCGCTGGGCCCCCGAATCAATCTCAGGGCGAAAGCTTGATCCACGTCAGCTCGTGCTTGTTGTGCCAGAGGTGCAGCACGCGCGAACCAGGCACCGACGCGAATCTCAGTACAGTGTCCCGATCGTAGACGCTACCCTGCATTTTAATGGTACAGATAAAGTTGCGCGCGAGCCCCGAATCAAGCCACTTCGAGATCCACTTCCAGAGCGCCTCAGGGTAGCAGATGACATCGGAGCAGAGCCAGTCGATGGGACCGATGTCTTCAGGCTTCAGCGTAAAGGCGTCGTGGCGCATGCAGGTGACATTCGGCATGCGCTCGATGCGCGGTTCAAGCGGCGCCCTGTCCACCGAGAGGACATTCGCTCCAAGTGACGCGAGCGCCCAGGTCCAGCCGCCGGGGCTTGCGCCCGCGTCGAGACATCGCTCGCCGGGCCCAGGCAATTTTCCTGCGAATTCGAGCGCTTCCCAGAGCTTCCGGTACGCCCTCGAAGGAGGGTCATCCTTGTTCTCCACAAATTCGAAGGCGCCGCTTGGAAAGGGGCTCGTGCACTTCGCTGACCCAAGGAGCAGGTGTTCGTCGAGGAGGGTGAAGGCACCCATGGGCGCGGTCGGCATTTCGAAGGGGAAGGCGCGTGGTTTTGACGGGAAGTGGGGAAGCTGATCCGCGATGAGAAGGGTGCGCCTCGCGAACGCGGTGGGCGTTGGGCTCCAGTTGCGTTGCAGCGATTTTAAAGCTCTGGCGGCTTCGGAGATCGAGTTAAATTCGAGCAGAAAAGGCTCGAGCCAAGTATTGCGCGTCCAGAAGACGGGGCGGGCGGAGAGATCGAACGGGCGAGGTTCCTCTTTTGACCATAGACTTACGAGGTCTCCGTCGATCCTTGTCGCCGAGGGAAGTTCTTCGAGCAGGTGGCGCAAAAAACCATCTGCGGCATGAAACACATAGCCTTGTACAAAATCCACGCTTCATCATGGCCGAAACGGCTCGCCTTGGTCAACGCGGGCGCCGCGCCGTGTCACTGCCTTTCTTCGCGCGCCACTCGGCGCTCTGCGTTCCGCGCGCTATCGCCGCCGCCCACCACATCATCCGTTATTCACGCGCCGCCGCGCTGTACCTTTTGATTTTCACCTGGTACAATTCGAACTGCGATTCGCGTATAAGAAAGAGAGGCGCGCTCATGTCGGAAATACTGCTCTTGAATGCTCTCCTGCACCGCTTCGATGTGGTGGTGCGAGACCCGGTGTGGGGTGATGTGCACATGGACAGTTCGCTCCACGCTCTCTTTCAGTCGAAAGCCTTCATGGTGCTGGATAGGATACGCCAGCTCGGCCCCGTCGCGCTCGTCTATCCTGGCGCGACGCATACACGCAAAGCGCACAGCCTCGGTGTGTATCACATCGCTCGCCGCATGGCCCTCGCCCTCGTCGAGAAGGGTGAAATTGATTTTGTGTCGAAAACGGGACTGCGCTCTTTCCTTGTCGCGGCGCTCTGCCACGATATAGGCCACTTTCCCTATGCGCACTCTCTCAAGGATCTTCCCCTCACGCGCCACGAGACGCTCGCGGGCGATATGCTCATTTCCGACCCCCTTCGTCAATACGTCAACGAGTGCGGCGCGGATCCCGATCAGACCGCGGCGATCATCGATCCCGACAGGTCGGCGGGGGAGAGCAGGGAGACCCTTCTGTTTCGATCATTTCTCTCAGGAGTGCTTGATCCCGATAAAATCGACTATCTCACCCGCGACGCGTTCTACTGCGGCGTGCCCTACGGCATTCAGGACGCCGACTACATCATGCGCCGCCTCGTGGTGCACGACGATAAGCTCGCCATCGACATGAAGGGTGAGATGAGCATCGAGGCGCTGATTTTCGCGAAGTACCAGATGTACCGTTCGGTGTACTGGCACCCCGCGGTGCGAGCCGCGACTGCCATGGTGAGGAAGGCGGTATACCTTGGCCTCGCGAGCGGTGTGATTCAAACCGCGAACCTCTATGGCCTCGACGATACAAGTTTCGCGCGGCTCATGAACCACAATAAATTTCCAGCCTTCAAACTCGCGCGCGACGCCGAAGAGAAGCGAATCTACAAGCTCGCGGCTGAGCACCCCTTTACCGAATCGAATCCTCTGCACGCTGACCTCCTCGATATCACAAAGCGAGTCGAGGCTGAGAGCACGCTCGCGCAGGCAGCGGAGTTGGCCGAGAATGATGTCGTTATCGATATACCTGAGCACATCAAGCTTGAAACAGATCTCATGGTAAAAATTGATGATTATTTCGAGGCCTTCGATCAGCGTTCGACTCTCTTTCAGCCAACGACTGTGGCACGCGTGTCCTCGGCGCTCCGGACGATCCGTGTCTATATTCGACCACAGGCAGGCGTGCAGAACAAGAACATCGGCGCACTCGTCGAAGCGCTTCTCGGCTGAGGAAGGAGCCAGCGGTGGTCGGCTATACCCCTTCTTCCGCGCTACTCCGGACGCTGCACGGCAAGCCAGAGCCCTGGTTTGAGAGGCTTGCCCTGCGTGTGAACGCCGCGATGACGCGCTACGCGATGAGCGCCCCTGGAGAAGGCATTCTTGTGGGGCTCTCAGGAGGAAAGGATTCGCTCGCCCTCCTCGTGCTCCTCGCCGCCAGACTGAAAACAGCGCGAACGCAGTCCTCGTCCTGTCCGAGCGATGATCCGGGCGGACCGCGATTGCGGGCGTGCTACATCGAAAATCCCATGAACCCCATGCCAGACTCAGCACTCACCGCCGTGCGCACGCTCTGCGAGGCAGCGTTCGTCCCGTTCTCCGTACGCACGGCACCGATCGACACCTCTAAAGGCTGCTACTTCTGCGCCCACGCTCGGAGAAAGGCACTCGCTGAGGAAGCCCTCTCGAACGGCGTGCGTGTCATCGCGCTTGGCCACACGAGGAATGATGTCGCGCAGACGGCCATCCTTAATCTAGCCCAGCACGGCACACTTGAGGGGCTTGCCCCTGTGCGCGGGTATTTCAACGAAAAGTTCACGGTGATTCGCCCCCTTGTATTCTGCGATGAGTCTGACGTTCGCCGCGCCTGCGCGCGCCTGGCATTGCCGATCCAGCCGTCTCCCTGCCCGATCGCGGGCACCACCAAGCGCGCTGAGGCCGCCGCGGCGCTCGACGCGATGCGGCGCGTCCATCCCGAGGCGCTCGCCAATATCGCCAGAGCGGCCCACGAGATTCTGGCCCTTCAAGAAACAAAGAATTACCTCGACGACCACGCCTCCTTGCGCGATTTATAGCCATAACTTCTTTCTATAGCGAAGAATCCTCACAATTGCGCCTAGCTATACGCGCGTGTAGCTATAATTATGCATTTTTCTTTTTCTGTCGATTCTTTTTTCTAAAGTTTTGTTGACAGCATGAAATATAGCCTTAAAATGAGAAGTGAGTGGGAAATAGTGGGAAATTGTAGGAAATAGTGGAAAAATGAAGCTGTTAACTGGTGAATTCAAAAATACGCTCGATGAGAAGGGACGGCTGTCGCTTCCCGCGCGGCTGCGCGCGGATATGACCTCCAGCCT
>JAKALZ010000062.1 GCA_021813065.1 bacterium | reverse complement strand
TCGACGGTTGAGGGATCTTGAATCCGCTTCTGGTCTTTGGGGTTATCGACACGATAGGCCGCGGTATAGAACGTGCGCATTATTTTCCGGCTTCCGGACCAGTACTGAATACCCTGGAGCGAGCTGAATGTGTTGAAAAGAAGGCCATACGTTCGCAAGCTCGAAACCATATCGAACGCTGCCGCGGAACCAGGCTGAGCAGGGAGGAAAATGAGAGCCTCAATGATGAGATTCGAAGTATTTGAGGAACCCGCGATGAGATCGACGATCGTGGAGACACCATCGAGAGAGGGGGCGAGCATGAGGCTGCCGCCAGAATGTTCGGCAGTTCTCAGAATTGGAGTACCCTGGGCGAGATTGACGCCTGGGGGGAGCGCGGACTGCAGCTGGGCGGGGAGCGCATCGTTCATCACCGTCAACTTTTGGGCATGAATCGCGACAGGAACAATAAAGCACACCAGTGCAAACGCGCACACGGAATTTCGGGTTTTCATGGATTCATTCAAGCCTTAGTACATCGTAGATGCGCTGCAGATCCTCTTGAGAAAAGTATTGGATCTTGATGAGTCCAGAATCGATGTCCCCGGATATCTCGACTTTTGTGCCAAAGCGCTCGATAAGATGTTCACGCAATTCTTTGAGAAGCGGATCGAGCGGGGCGTCGGAGCCATCCGAACCGACCTCGCGCGCCTGCTTCCGCGCCCCGCGTGTGCCTGGCGCGGCGCCCTGAAGCTTCTGGGCCTCCTGCTCTGTCTGGCGGACCGATAGATTGCCCTTTCGGATCCGGTCGAAGAGGGTATCGCGCGCGTTGGGATCGTCGATCGCGAGAAGCGCGCGCGCGTGCCCCGAGCTGATGACGCCCTGCTTGATGGCAGACTGGATCGTATCTGAGAGTTTAAGGAGGCGCATGGTGTTGCTTACCGCCACACGGCTCTTTCCGACCATCTCCGCGACACGTTCCTGCGTGGCGCCGGAGACTTCCATGAGGCGGGCGTATGCGTGCGCCTCTTCTATCGGATCGAGATCTTCACGCTGGATGTTTTCGACGAGAGAGAGTTCGAGGCGCTGATCGTCCGGAGTATTGGTCCGCACAATGACAGGGAGCTGTTCGATGCCGGCGATCTGCGCCGCGCGGAACCGCCGCTCACCCGCGATAATGCTGTACTTTCCGCCCGCGAGCTCGTGCACGAGGAGCGGCTGCAGAAGGCCATGACGCCGTATGGATTCCGCGAGTTCATCGAGAGATTCCTGCGAGAAGGTTTTTCTCGGCTGGTCAGGATTGGGAATCAGCGCGTCGACAGGCACGAGCCTGACAATTGACTCAGGATTCTCATCCGAGGTCTGTTCAAAGAATTGCTGATGTTCCGGGATGAGGGCACCGAGCCCCTTCCCAAGGCCAAATTTAGCCACGGTTGACGATCTCCTTTGTCACGGCATCGTAGCTCTTGGCGCCGATGCAGGTGGGGTCATACACGATCGCCGGAAGCCCGTGGGAAGGAGCTTCCGAGAGGCGCACATTGCGCGGAATGATGGTTTTAAAGACCTTGTCCTTAAAGTATTCGGTTACCTGGCGGACGACTTCCTGCGAAAGCCGTGTCCGCGCGTCGAACATCGTGAGGAGGATCCCGCCGATTTTCAGGTTAGGATTGATGCTTTTCTGCACAAGTCCGATGGTCTGAATGATGAGCGAGAGCCCCTCAAGCGCGAAGTACTCGCATTGAAGCGGAATGACGACCTCGTGGGCGGCCGCGAGACCGTTCAGCGTCAGAACCCCGAGAGAGGGCGGGCAGTCGATCAGAATGAAATCGTAGTCATTGGCGATGGGCTCTATAGCGCGCCGGAGATAGTCGTTGCGGTCTGGCCGGTCGACAAGCTCGATGGTAGCTCCGCTCAAGTCCACTGAGGAAGGGGCAAGGAACAACCGCGGTATGGAAAGCGGCTGAACAATACTCTTGATATCGGTAAGTCCAGAGATGACGTGGTAAATATTTGCGTGAGTCAATTTCCCGCCGATGCCCGACGTCAGATTGCCCTGCGGGTCAAAATCGATGAGAAGGGTTTTTTTATGGAGAAGAGCGAGCGAGGTGCCAATGTTGATCGCGCTCGTGGTCTTTCCGACGCCGCCCTTTTGATTCACAAATACAATAATTCGCGCCATGTTGCCTTCCCGGTAAGCTGCGTTGATTCTACCATATCGCAGGACATTCAGCTATATGGGCCGCCTTCTTGACCCTTTTTCGGCAACTCGGTAATTTAATCCACACAGAGGAGATATCCATGATTTTTGATGAAGTGAAAGCAGCCATTGAGAATGTGCGTCCTTCGCTCATGGCGGATGGCGGTGACATAGAGCTCGTTTCTGTCAGCGATGAGGGTGTGGTAAAAGTCAGACTCACCGGCGCGTGCGGGTCGTGCCCCTACTCGCTCATGACCCTTAAGCAGGGCGTTGAGTCCTATCTCAAGAAAGTGGTGCCCCAGGTCAAAGAGGTGCAGCAGGACTGACGCACCTCGTTCAATGAAGCGATCGCGTCGAAGAGCCGGGCAACTCGAATCCTTATCGAGTTGCCCGGCTCATTCTATTTTTCGGTAGCTGATTCTATATATCTAGTGGTACACTGAATCAAATATAATGATTTAGCGTGGCGTTCTGGGCGTAATGGACCATTCGCCACGGGTGCTGTTTTTCAATTTGAACAAGTATCCAGAGAAGGAGAAACCGAATGGAAGTTCGTGAATACATCAATTCCGAGTACGCGAAGTCGCTCGACACCAGCGGGCTTCGCAAAGAATTCCTGATGGAGCACGTTTTTATCGCTGACAAAATGACGATGCTGTACTCGCATGTCGATCGCATGATCATCGGTGGCGCGGCCCCCGTGACGCTTTCCATTTCACTTCCGATCAGCAAGGAGCTCGGCACGGACTACTTTCTGGAGCGGCGCGAGATGGGCATCATCAATATCGGAGGGCCAGGAGCGATCGAAGTCGATGGTACGCGCTATGAAGTCGCGCTTCGCGATGGTTTCTACATTGGAAAGGGCGCGAGGAAAGTAACATTCTCGAGCAAAATACCAGAGAATCCCGCTAAATTCTACTTCAACAGCGCGCCCGCGCACCGAACCTGCCCCACAAGAGCCGTGACCTTCGATCAGGCCAAGCATCTCGAAATGGGCTCGGACAGCGAGTGCAACAAGCGCGTGATCAACCAGTACATCCACCCTGCGGTCCTCGAGACCTGTCAGCTCGTGATGGGTTTAACCTCCTTCTATGAGGGAAGCGTGTGGAACACGATGCCGGTGCACACGCACGAGCGTCGCATGGAGGCGTACTTCTACTTCGACATGCCGGCGGACCGCGTCGTGTTTCACGTTATGGGCAAACCGCAGGAGACCAGGCATATTGTGGTGCGAAACGAGCAGGCGGTGATCAGTCCGAGCTGGTCAATCCACTGCGGTGTGGGAACGGGGAAATATACCTTCATCTGGGGAATGGCGGGAGAAAACCAGACATTCACCGACATGGACGGCGTCGCGATGGGAGACCTGCGCTGAAGCGGGGTTTCGAGTTTGCGACAGAAGCTCAGAAAATAGACTCGAACAACAGGGGGCAAACATGATACTCGACAGCTTCAGGCTTGATGGAAAAGTCGCGCTCGTAACAGGGAGTTCCGCTGGGCTGGGCCAGGCTATCTGTGTCGCGTTCGCTGAGGCGGGGGCCGATGTCGCGGGCGTCGGGCACGCGCGCTCGAACGAGAGCACGGAACGCGAGGTGCGGGCCTGCGGGAGAAAATTTTTGTCCATCTCCGCTGACCTCGGTTCGACAGCTTCGATTTCTTCCATTGTTGAGAAGACGGTCGCGGAGTTCGGTAGCCTCGATATTTTAGTGAACAATGCGGGAATTATCCGGCGGGAAGATGCCATCAGCTTTCAGGAGAAAGATTGGGACGATGTGATGAATGTCAACGCGAAGTCACTCTTTTTCCTGAGCCAGGCAGTCGCGAAACAATTTCTCGCTCAGAAGAGCGGCGGAAAGATCATCAGCATCGCATCGCTTCTCTCATTTCAAGGCGGCATTCGAATTCCCTCGTATACGGCGTCGAAGAGCGCGGTGATGGGACTCACGAAACTCATGGCGAACGAGTGGGCGAAGTTCGGCATAAATGTGAACGCGATCGCGCCGGGCTACATGGTTACCACGAACACCGAGGCGCTTCGTGCAGATCCTGTCAGGTCCAAGGAGATTCTTAGCCGCATTCCAGCAGGCCGTTGGGGAAATCCCAGCGATCTTCAGGGTATCGCGGTGTTTCTCGCCTCATCCGCGAGCGATTATCTCCATGGCGCCACCATTCCCGTCGACGGCGGATGGCTCGCGCGATAAGATGGCTCAGCCGGTCACAGCGCGAAATCGGGCACCCAAGGAGCCGAGCGGCGCAATTTAAAGCGCGAGGAGCGCGCTGTTTGTACTCAGTGGCGCGAGCGCTCGGATAAAAAAGTACGAGCGCGCACAGACGCGCAAGGAAAAAGGTACGAGCGCGCACAGACGCGCGGGCGGTTATGAATAAAGGAGAGCGGTATGATTGTATGCATGCTTCGTGAAATGTCCAGGTATCGAGGGCTTTCTAAAAATCTTGACATTGCGTTCGACTGGCTCAGCCAAAAGTCCTGGAAGACCCTTGCGGCAGGGAAGCATCCGATTCAGGGCGATGAAGTCTTTGCGCTCGTGCAAGAGTACGCGACGAAAGATCCGGCTGTCTGCCGCTTCGAGACGCACAAAAAATATATCGACATTCAGATGATTGTCGAGGGTGAGGAGATCATAGAGGCGATGCCCGCTGAGTTTTTAAAGAGCGCGGAGCCCTACGTCACCGACATCGAATACTATTCGGCGCCTGCCGGCCACAACGCGCACCCGCTCGCGATGGTTCCGGAATGCTGTGCCGTGTTTTTTCCTGAGGATGCGCATCGCCCGGGACTGCGAATCGGGGGTGAGGCTCGCCAGGTGAAGAAGATTGTGGTGAAAGTCGCGGTCTAGCCGCGAGGCGTGCAGGAAGGAGGTTGCTTATGAGTATCGCGACGTTCGGCGAGATCATGCTGAGGTTAAAATCGCCAGAACACGAGAGGCTTTTTCAGTCGCCGGTTCTGGAGGCGACGTTTGGCGGGAGCGAAGCGAATGTGGCGGTGGCGCTGGCTCGGCTTGGAATGGACGCGCGGTTTGTAAGCATACTGCCCGATAATCAAATCGGGAGAGAGTGCGCGCGGACGCTTCGCGGCCACGGCGTCGATGTGTCCGCGTTAAAATTTAAAAAGGGTAGAATCGGCATCTATTTTTTCGAGAACGGCTCAAATCAGCGTCCCAGCAACGTCATTTACGATAGAGAAAATTCCGCGCTTTCGAAGATAACGGCAGGCGATATCGATTGGAAGAAGGCTCTTGAGGGAGCGGAATGGTTCCACGTTTCCGGCATCACGCCGGCGGTTTCGCGCTTGTGCGCGGACGCGACCATTCTCGCGGTTCAGACCGCGAAGTCGATGGGCGTCACGGTGTCGTTCGATTTGAATTATCGCGCGAAACTGTGGAATTATGGCGCGGACGCCAAAGCGGTGATGTCGGAAATCGCGCGCTACGCGGATATTCTTATCGGCAACGAAGAGGATTATCAAAAATCCCTGGGCATGGAGGGTCCCGCGCCCTCGGCGGGAAGGGACATAGATCTCGATGGGTATCAGGCGATGTGCGAGCGCACCCTGCGCGCTTTCCCGAACGCGCGCCTTGCGGCGGTAACGCTGCGGGAGAGCTACTCAGCGGACAATAATGATTGGTCTGGAATGCTTGTTGTTTCCGGTCGGCGTTATGTATCGCGAAAATATTCCATAGCCGATATTGTGGACAGAGTGGGCGCCGGCGACAGTTTCTCGGCGGGACTCATCTATGGCCTCATCAATTTCAAGGATGAGCAGAAAGCGCTCGAGTACGCGGTTGGTCTCTCCTGCCTCAAACACACGATTTCTGGCGACTTCGCGCTTGTGGAACCTGGAGAGGTCGAAAAATTGATCGGAGGAGATGTTTCAGGGCGCGTTCAGCGATAAAACGCTCGAATACCGAAAACCACGTAGAAAACCAGCGCGGAGGCACAGACCCAAGGCGCTGGTTTTTCATTATGTGGCGAGGAGTTCGCTAATCGAGGATCTCAGGCAAAAGATGGACTTCGGAAGGCCTTTCGATCAGGACCCCCTGCATCCCGAGCTGTAGCGCGGGCTCTATGTCGACCGAGTACCTGTCGCCGATGACAATGCAGTCTTCCGGGAGGCGGCGCGCGGCATCGAGGAACGCGCGGTACGGCGCAGGATGCGGCTTGGATTTGAAAGTATCATCCAGCCCTATGATATTCGTAAAGCATGAGATTATGCCCAGCGCGCTCAAACTCTCTGTGGCGACGCTCTTTGGGTTGTTGGTGATGAGTGCGAGCGCGTGGTGGGACGTGAGTGCCGTGAGCGTATTCTGAAGGCGCGAATCTTCAGTGAGCCATTCGCGTGGATGAATGTGGTCGCGGCGCCATTGGATGATCAGCTCATCGGATACGCCAAGTCCTCTGAAAATATCTCCAAGGCTCGCGGCAGGCAGGTTGCGCGCGGCCCGTTTCTGCCTGATGTCGAGAATCTTCTGTGCGGCTTCATCGTACGTAAGGCTAAGAAATTGGGCGAGCTGCCGTACCTGACTCTCTTCCTGGGCTCGAATGTACCCGGGATTGTCGTAGAGTGTCCCATCCAGATCAAAGGCGAGCACACAATCCCGCCGCAGAGGGGGATTGAGGAAAAGTCTCATTGCTTGTCCGCGGCCCCGTAGGGGATGACATCGTTGGGGCTCATGGGGCCATCCTTGGCAGCGCTCTGGAGCGTAGGCGAAGCTGCCTTTCCCAATGAGGTCGATTCCAGTTTCCTCTTGATGAGGCGCGCGACCACATCGCGGTTGTCGAGGAGCGAGCTCACGGAGCGGTTGTGGTGCAAGAGACTGATTACCTGCGCGAAGAGGCCTGTGACATCGCTCTGAATGTACCACTCCTTCTTGAGCAGTTCGTTGTGGAATATGGCGTTGGTGCCGATAATCCTGAAAAAGAGGCCCTCTTTGTAGGCGGCGTCGAAATCGTCGATCGCGGATCCTGAGAAGAGGGGAAGGCTCACGGCGCAGATCACCTTGCTGGCGCCGAGCTCGCGGAGGTACCGCATTGCCTTGATCAGCGTGCCGCCGGTGCCGATCATGTCGTCGGCCATGAAGACGATCCGGTTGGCGACATTGCCCAGGAGGCGCATCTCGCTGATGTTCGTGTCGGCCGCACTCTTGCTGATCTTGGAGTAATCGCGCTCTTTGTAGAGGAGGGCGAGAGGTTTCTGAAGCGCGTTCGCGTAGAATTTGTTGCGGTCCACCGCGCCGGTGTCAGGAGCCAAAACAACCATATCTTCTTTTCCAATGTCGACGATGGACATCAGTTTGTCGATGATCTGGAAAGAAGCGTGGAGATTTTCGACTCTCAGCCTGTCAAAGGCGTTTTCAATTTCCTTGGAGTGGATGTCGAGGGTAATGATTCGATCGACGCCGAGGTTCTCGAGCATATTGCCAATTCGGGCAGCCGTGAGCGCTTCTCTGCCTTTTTTCTTGTGCTGTCGTGAATAAGGATATATTGGAAGGACAAGATTGATGTTTGCGGCACCGCCCTGCATGGCGGCATCGATCGCGACGAAGAGGTTGAAAATGTGATCGTTGACCGAGAGCACCTTATGGATGGTTCCGTCGTTGAACGATACTGGCTGGTGGTTCTCGATATCCTGGAAGATGTAGATGCTCTTTCCCCGCACCGACTCCAATATTTCGGTTTTTATCTCGCCGTTCGCGAAGAGTGAGTGTCGTGCGTTGATCTTAAACAGGGGTGGGCGATAGCGATCTGTGTTCCCTGGAAGAAAAAGCATGCTGGTTGTGCAATCGTTGGCGAAATTGATTTTTCGTATCACCAATTCGGGAGAAATATGGTATCTACCCGCGATTGCTTGCGCTTTTCTCTCAAAGCGATGTTTATAGATTCCAGACAGCTTGCGGATCACCTGATTGGCGAACACTTCAGCGCCAGGACACGCGATAATGCCCAATTGAGTCGGATCTGAATAGCTCATGCAAAGCCTTCCATTAGGGTAAATTAGCAGCCAGCAATTGCTCGAACAGAGAAGATCAATAATCTCGGTACCATGTAGTATAGCGGAAACATGGCGGAATGAATAGAATCCGCAAAGGGGCGCAGCGCGATGAAAGCGACACGAGCTCACGAGAATTATATAGAGATTAAAAGGCAAATCCTCGCGGAAGGGCGGCGTTTTGTCCTTGTTTCTGTGCAAGAGCAGAGGAGCTTCGATCCGAGCATTGGCGACGATCTTCTGTTTCGCGAAGGGAGGCTGATTGTCGATGCGAGCGGCACCTTGCATGGAACTGCGTCGAATCCTGAACTCGACAAAAGAATCCGTGAGCAGGCGCGCCTGTGCCTTGCCATGAAAAAAGGCGAAGAACTCACGATCGGTTCGGCCAAGGTGGCTTTTGAATATATGGGGCCATCTCCCAAACTCGTCATTATTGGGGCGGGCGCTGTTGGGCGTGCGATTGCGC
>JAKALZ010000061.1 GCA_021813065.1 bacterium | reverse complement strand
GGCTGCGCGATCTCGAGCAGGGTGGCGATGTGATCATTTCGGCCAGGCTCGACGGCGAGACCGTGCGCCTCTCGGTGAGCGACTCGGGCAGGGGCATGCCGAAGGAGAGCATCGCACTCGCGCTCGCGGCGGCCGACCCCGAGGACACCACACCCCAGCACGGCATAGGGCTGCACAATGTGGTGCGGCGCGTCGCGCTCGCCACGGGCGGCAAGGGCACCGTCGAGATCGAGAGCGAACTCGGCCACGGCACGCGCGTTACCATCATTCTGCGAGCGGAGAAATCGCTATGAAGCGCGTCCTTGTTGTCGACGACGAACCCCCCATCATCAATGGGCTTTCGCTGCTCTTCAAGCGTTACTTCCAGGCAGCCTATACGGTAATCGGCGTTGCTCAGACAGGGAGAGAGGCGATCGAGAAGTGCGCCCAACTGGGGCCGGATATCGTGCTCATGGACGTGCAGATGCCAGGGATCACCGGGCTCGACGCGATTCGCGAGATATCCCAAACAGGAGCGCCACGCGCCTTTATCCTCGTTACGGCGTACGAGCGATTCGACATCGCCCGCGAGGCGCTCAGCATGGGGGTCTGCGATTACCTCCTTAAACCGGTCTCGAAGGACAGACTCGAGATTGCGCTCCAGGCGGCTTCGACCTACCTCGACCGCACCCAGCTTCTCAACGCGCGTGAGCTCGAGTTCAAAGACCGGCAGCAACGCCTCATTCCTCTCATCGAAGAGGCATTTTTTCTGGAGATCCGAAGAGACGCGCTGAACCATGCGCAGTCGCCGCAGGGAGCGCGCGGAGAGTTCGCTCGACGAATACCTCTCTTTAAAGAGCAGCTCTCGATCGCGGAAGACTCAGGAATCGTTGGCTTCGTGAGTCTATCGCCCGCGGGAGGCGACGCGAAATCGCTTCATGAACGATTCGTCTCTACAATCCGCTATAAAACGAGGGCGCTCGTTGGTCCGCTCGAGGATGGGCGATTATGCGCGCTCTTCCTGCCGCTCCGAGGGGATAAGGGCGCGGAAAATGATCGATCGGGCACGCGAACCGAGCGCGATTCGCTCCACGAGGTCCTCAAGGCGGGATTCGCGACCGAACTGGCCACGGGAGAGCTCAAGATTTCCTTCGGTGAACCCGCGCCGCTTCTGGATTTGGGGCGGTCGTGGTCGGGGGCGCTGCGCAATTTTACGCGCAGCCCCCTGTCGCAGGACTTCACAAGCGCGGAGGCGAAGGGCGCCGCGGATGCCTCCGAGTCGCTCCTGGAAGACCCTTGGAGCCGTCAGAATGCCGCGTGCGCGCGCGACGGGCAGTTTTACGAGCAGATCGCCGAGGGGCAGTACGCGCTCGCGGGGCAGTCGTTCGAGAAGATGTTGCTGCCGCTCGAGGGTGAGCGCGCCGCGCTTTCTCCAAACCTCTTCTTCAGCATCTGTGGCGCGCTCTCCTTCGCGGTGCTCAAACTCGCGGGTGGCGGAGCGCTCTCAGGCGAAGCCTACCGCGAATTTATGGATTATTCGGATCTGCAGGCGCTCTGGAGCGCGGGCCTCCGGCAGCGATTTGCCGCGAGCGCGCGGGAGCGCTTTTTGAGTCTTCAGCGCGGAGCGGCCGAGGCCGGGCTCCATTCGCCCTTTGTGGTCAAGGCGCTCCAGTATATCGAGAGCCACTACCAAGAGCAGATAACGCTCGAGAGCGCGGCCGAGGCTGTTGGCATTTCCCCAGGACACCTCACCCGCCTCATGTCCGATGAGCTTAAGCGGGGTTTTGCTCACACGCTGATCGATTTCCGCATGCGCAAGGCGAAGGAGCTTTTGAGACAGCCCGCGCTCTCTATAAAGGAAGTGAGCATGCGCTGCGGATATCCTGAC
This sequence comes from bacterium, assembly GCA_021813065.1. GTDB lineage: Bacteria > Spirochaetota > Spirochaetia > Treponematales > Rectinemataceae > Rectinema. Next base: position 6,959 of record JAKALZ010000061.1, on the reverse strand, counting down.
GCGAATTATTTTTCGAGGTTGTTCAGGCGAATGATCGGATGGACGCCTCGCGAGTACGCGGCGCGTCAGTCGAGAGGAGAAGATGCTAATGCTCAATAGCGCGAAGCGAGTTCTGTTGGGCGCCCTGGCGGTCGCCTTAGCGGTCGGAATGCTCAGCGCGGGGCTGTCTTCCTGTACGAAACGGAAGAAGGCCGTCGACCACGCTCCCGTAATAGGATTTTCGCTCGACTCGCTCGTGGTTGAGCGCTGGCGGCGCGATGTCGACAGCTTTACGAAGGCTGCGCACGATCTCGGCGCCGAGGTCGCGCTCCGCGTCGCGAACCAGGACGCGAACACGCAGATCGCTCAGGTACGCGAACTCCTCAGCCAGGGCATCGACGTGCTCGTTATCATCCCGAACGACGCGGAAAAGCTCTCGGATGTGTGCCGCGAGGCGAAGCGCAGGGGTGTCCCGGTAATGAGCTACGACCGGCTCGTGCGGAGCGCCGATGTCGATCTCTACATATCCTTCGACAACGAGAAGGTGGGGAGCCTCCAGGCGCAGGCGGCGACAGAGACCGTTCCCGCAGGCAACTATGTCATCGTGAACGGCGCGATTAGCGACAACAATGCCTACATGATCAACCGAGGATTCCACTCGGTCCTTGATCCGCTTGTCGCGTCGGGGCAGATTCACCTTCTTGAGGAAATTTGGCCGAGCGACTGGATGAGCGACGAGGTGCGCACGCGATTTGAGGCGCTTGTGAAGCCGGGGCAGAAGATCGACGCGGTGCTCTGTGGCAACGACATGCTCGCCGAAACGGTGATCTCCGTGCTCTCCGAGAACCGCATGGTGGGAAAGACCAAGGTTACAGGCCAGGACGCTGAGCTCGCGGCCTGCCAGCGCATCGCGGAAGGGAGTCAGTTCGCCACGATCTACAAGCCGATCGACGCGCTCGCGCTCAAAGCGGCAGGCTTCGCGGTCATGATGGCGAAGGGCGAGAGAATCACCTACGACAACAAGATCGACGACGGTCACTACAAGGTTCCCTATATCGCCCTCGACCCAATCCTCGTAACGGCGAGCACCTTGGACTCTACCGTGATCAAGGACGGATTCCACACGCGCCAGGATGTGTACCGCAACGTGCAGCGCTGATACTGGATTTTTCGCGCCGCTTATGCGTGAAAAATGCTAGTTGATCTGCTTCCATATTCTAGAATGAGGAATACTCACCAAATTATCACATCATTCCTGATGCGCGATTCAAAACGCAGGTTCAAACTCATAGACGGCGCACGCTGACGGCAGCGGGCCCACAAAAATAGCCGCGATGCGGCGTCGCCGCCTAGCGGCGAAAGTTCATAGAGGAGGAATCCTGATGAAACGCGCACTGTTTATCGCAATGCTCTTCGCGATTGTCGGAGGCATTGTATTCGCTGAGACACAGGTAGGCATTGTCCTTCCGACCAAGGATGAGCCACGCTGGATCCAGGACCAGACTCGCTTCCTCGACGCTCTCAAGAGCGCCGGCTTCAGCGCGAAGGTTCTCTTCAGCCAGGGCGATTCGGCCAAGGAAAAGGCGAACGTAGAGGCGCTGGTGAGCGAGAACATCAAAGTGCTCATTATTTGTCCGCAGGATGGAACCGCCGCGGCGGCAGCCGCTGATCTCGCGCACAGCGCGGGTGTCAAAGTCATCTCCTACGACCGCTTGATCCGCGACACGACGAGCGTCGACTACTATGTCACCTTTGACAGCTTCCAGGTCGGCAAGGCATGGGGCGACTATCTGAACTCCAAGGTCCCGGCCGGCAGCAAAGGCAACAATCTCTACCTGTACGCCGGCGCCGCGAGCGACAACAACTCCTTCATCTTCTTCGAAGGCGCCTGGAGCGCGCTCCAGCCCAAGATCGCCGACGGGACTTTCATCGTCCGTAACTCGGAAAAGGCCACCGGACTCGCGAAGAAAGCCAAGCTGACCCGCGATGAGGAATCTCAGATCATTGGCCAGGTCACCACGAACTGGAACTTTGGCGACGCGAAGAACAAGGCCGAAGCCAACCTGACCGCCGCGCCCAAGTCCGCCAAGGGAACGGTGTACATCTGCGCCCCGAACGATGGCACCGCCCGCGCGATCGCCGACGCCTTCGCCGCCGATAAGGATGTCAGAACCTACTACATCACCGGACAGGACGCCGAGATCGCGTCGATCCAGTACATCATCGACGGCAAGCAGTCCATGACGGTTCTGAAAGACGTGCGCACGCTCGTTAAAGACGCGATCGCCGCGGCGGTCGCCTACATGAAGGGTCAGACCCCGCCCGTCACCACTTACTACAACAACGGCAAGAAGGATGTGCCGGCCAAACCAACCGCCATCGTCGTCGTGACGAAGGACAACGTGAAGAAAGAGATCATCGACTCCGGCTACTGGCCCGCCAGCGATTTCACTGGTCTCAAGTGATGATTAAAAAACGATTTGTTGCCACATAATTCGGCACAGAGGGGAGCCGCTCGTTTCGGGCGGCTCCCTTCTGTACTACACTAATCCCAGGCAGGTACCGTATGAGTGACAATATTCTGGAAATGCGCCACATCGTGAAAACCTTCCCAGGTGTCCGCGCCTTGAGCGATGTGAGTTTCGCGGTGCGCCGCGGGGAGATTCATTGTCTTGTGGGGGAAAACGGAGCCGGCAAATCGACGCTGATGAAGGTGCTGAGCGGAGTCTACCCGCACAATGACTTTGAAGGCGAAATACTTCTGAACGGCAAGAATATTGAGTTCAATGGTATACACGACAGCGAGCTGGCGGGTATCGGCACAATATATCAGGAACTGGCGCTCGTGCCGGAGATGACTGTCTACGAGAACATCATGCTCGGACACGAGCTCCGCCGAGGAATGGGCATCGATATTCAAGAGATGATCCAGAGGGCCGAAGATCTCCTAAAGCGAGTGCGGCTTTCGGTCAATCCGAGCGCGAAGGTCAAAGATCTCGGCATTGGCAAGCAGCAGCTCGTCGAGATCGCCAAGGCGCTGAGCCGCAATGTGTCGCTCCTCATCCTCGATGAGCCTACAGCCGCCCTCAACGAGGACGACTGCGACAACCTCCTCGACATACTGCGCATTTTGAAAACGCAGGGCGTCACCTCGATCATGATCTCCCACAAACTCAAAGAAGTGCTCTCTATCGCCGAGACGATCACCGTGCTCCGCGATGGCCAAACGATCTGCACCTTGGACCGCGAGAAGGATAAGGTCGATGAGCAAATGCTCATCAAGCACATGGTAGGGCGCTCCATCGAGAACATTTACCCGCCGCGCGCGTCGAAACCGGACGAGTCAGTGGTACTGCTCGAAGTGAAGAACTGGAGCGCGTACGACCCGAATCTGGGCCGCAAGGTGCTCAACAATGTGAATTTCAAGGTCCACAAGGGAGAGGTCGTCGGCCTCTCCGGACTCGTGGGGTCGGGGCGGACCGAGCTCGCGCGGAGCATGTTCGGCAATCCGGACGGCTACGCGATTGCGGGCGAACTAAGCTTTAAGGGCAGAAAACAGCGCTTTGCCCACCCAAGCAGCGCGATTCGGGCAGGCCTTGCCTACGCGACCGAAGACCGCAAGAAAAATGGGCTCGTGCTGATAAAATCGATACAGGAAAATATTTCGCTCGCGAACCTTCAGGGAGTCTCGAAGCATGGCATCATCAATGAGGAGCTCGACAAGCAGACAGCCCTCAACTTCGTGAATTCCCTCTCCATAAAGACGCCGGGCATCAACCAGCTCTGCATGAATCTCTCTGGCGGCAACCAGCAGAAAGTTTCGGTCGCCAAGTGGCTCTTTGTCGGGCCGGATCTGCTGATTTTCGACGAGCCCACGCGCGGTATCGATGTGGGCGCCAAGTACGAAATCTATACGATCATCAACGACCTTGTGGCCAAAGGCATGAGCATTCTCATGATCTCTTCCGAATTGCCGGAAATTCTCGGCATGAGCGACCGCATCTACGTGGTCGCCAACGGCACCATAGCCGGTGAACTCGATGGAAAATCGGCGACGCAGGAAGCCGTCATGCGCCTTGCGACGCAGTACTGAGGAGGAAGCACAATGAATGAATTATTGACGGTACTGAAGAAGAACATACGCGAGTACGGCATGTACATCGCGCTCGCGGCGATCATGGCGGTGTTTACTATTCTCTCGCAGGGCGTATTCATCTCTTCGCGCAACATCGCCAATCTGCTCAATCAGACCGGGTACATCGCGGTGCTCGCGGTGGGGATGACCCTCGTCATCGTCATACGGCACATCGATCTCTCTGTCGGATTCCTCTCGGGGTTCCTCGGGGCTGTCGCGGCGGTCGCGCTCACCCAGTGGCATTTGCCGGTGCTGCTTGGTATCCTCGTGGTGCTCGTGCTCGGCGCGTGCGCCGGGCTCCTGACCGCGCTGCCTGTGGCGGGTCTCGGAATTCCTTCATTCGTGGCGTCGCTCGCGGGCTGGCTCATCTACCGAGGCGCGCTCATGCTCGTAACCGCGGCAACGGGCACCATCATCATCCCCCAGGATTCTTTCAACGCGCTTGGCAATGGCTACATTCCCGATCTCTTCGCGAGTCAGACGTTCTTGCCGGGAATTCATAAAACAACGCTTCTCCTCGGCGCGATCGCGATCGTCATGTTCATTCTGGGGCAGCTCTCCGACCGAAAACGCAAGGTGCAGTACAAGTTTGAGGTGCTTTCGGGCGGGCTTTTCGCGGGAAAACTCGTATTCCTTTCGGTGATTCTCGGCCTCATATCATGGATACTCGCGGGTTACAACGGCATGTCATGGACGGTCGTGATCATGCTCGCGGTAGTGCTGATCTACGACTTCATCGCGCGCCGCACCGTGCTTGGGCGCCACATCTACGCGGTGGGCGGAAATCCCGAAGCGGCTGAGCTCTCGGGCATCAGCGTGAAGAACATCACCTTCGTGGTGTTTGCCTCGATGGGCTTTCTCTCGGCGCTCTCCGGCATTCTCTTCACGGCGCGCCTCAAGTCAGCAACACCGCAGGCGGGCACGCTCTTCGAGCTCGACGCGATCGCGGCTGCCTACATCGGCGGCGTTTCGGCGGCGGGCGGCATCGGTTCGATCTCGGGCTCCCTCATCGGCGCGCTCGTGTACATGTCCCTCATGAACGGCATGAACCTCCTCGGCACGGATATCTCGCTTCAGTACATCATCCGCGGTCTCGTGTTGCTCCTCGCGGTGGTCTTCGACGTGGTAACGCGCAAGCGCAGGTCATAAACGCGTCTGCGTGGAACGCAGGCGCGGCGAGCATTTTCGCGCGCGCTGTCGCGCGTGTGGTGGCGCATAGCGGCGCATTTTGGCGCATGGCGCAGCCCCAATCACCGCGTGGATTCAGAAATTGAGCCCATTCTCCGCGAGAGAATGGGCTTTTTTTATACGCGATTCGCGTTTTTTTATATTGACTTCCCATACCTTCAAGAGTAGCGTTCAAGGACAATTTTTTTGACCAGAGGTTCTCCTTTATGCGCAAATCATCTCTGCTCCCGCTTGTGTGCGCGCTGCTGTTCGCGGGCGCGCGGTCAACGTTCGCCGCGCCTTCGCCGGGAGTGCCGCCCGGCACCGCGACGATTCTCCACGATGTGCGCCCCGCCCAGCCCGCTGAGCGCGTTCGCGTGGCATGGCTTTCCGAGTGGTTCGACGGTCTCGCTGGCACGCCTGCGGACACGCGCGTCTTCATTATCGATTCAGGCGCGCCTGGCGCGACGGTCTTTATCGCCGGCGGGACGCACGCGAACGAGATCGCCGGTATCCTCACCGCGGTGCTTCTCGCGGAGCGCGCGATGCCTTCAGCTGGCCGCCTTCTCGTTATTCCAGACCTCAACAACAGCGCTTCCACGTACACCGAGAGCGCCAAGATGCCCTCGTGGATCCGGATCGACACCGCGCATGGCCCACGCTTCTTTAAATATGGCGCGCGCTTTACCGATCCGGTGCACCAGGGCGCGCCGGACCCAGAGCGCTATATCCACCCCAAGGGCGGCGATGTCCTCGATGGGGCAGAAGCGCGCAATCTCGACCGCGCGTATCCCGGAGCTCCCGATGGGAACTTGACCCAGAAACTCGCGTGGGCGGTCATGACGCTCCTCGCGCGCGAGCATGTCGATGTCGCCTTCGATCTCCACGAGGCAGGCGCTGAATCGAGGCTGGCGAACATGATCGTCGCCAATCCGAAGAACCTCGACACCGCCGCGCTCGCGGTGATCAACCTCGAGATGGATGGATTGAGCATGAAACTCGAGCCCTCGAGCGAGACCTTTCACGGGCTCTCGCACAGGGAGTGGGGCGACACGACCAATGCGTACGCGTTCCTCATCGAGACACCAAATCCAGCCCAGTCGAGCGAAAACGGGAACCCGACCGAGGATCCGAAGTATCCGCTCGCGCTGCGCGTCGCGACGCATCTCGCGAGCATCGGGGCGATTCTTGACGCCTGGAATGATGGCTGCGCCGCGGACAGGCGCATCGTGTTCTCCTACTACCCGGACTGGCGCGTTGTTCAGGATCAGGGTGTCGGAGCGCTTTTGAATTGATCATTATTTTTTTAGGAGGGTATACTATGGAAATGAAGAGAGTGAAACAGTCGCGGGGCATGAATCGCTTCGCGCTGAGCCTCATTGGCTTTTTGGCGTTCGCGCTTGTTATCGCGGCGCCGCTGTCCGCGGCGGATACGCTGAAGGCGGAAGTTACCGGGCGCAACGGCATGGTCGCCTCCGCGCAGCCGCTCGCCTCGGCGGCCGGGCTCGAGATTTTGATGGCGGGCGGCAACGCGGTCGACGCGGCCGTCGCCTCCGCGTTCGCGCTCGGCGTCGTGGAGCCCAATGCCACCGGCCTCGGCGGCGAGGGCATGATGGTCATCTATCTCGCGGACAAGAAGATCACGGTCGCGATCGACTATCGCTCGATGGCGCCCCTT
>JAKALZ010000060.1 GCA_021813065.1 bacterium | reverse complement strand
TCCTATCGTGGTGCTCGAGCGGTTTGGCAAGAGCATCAGAGTCGTGCTCGACAGGCCGGTCAAGAAACGCGGAGAATTTCTCATTCTTGAGAAGCCCTATAAAAACAGAGAGGGAAATTTTGAGCAGATTTTCTTCAAGACCGATATTGCTCAGAAGAGCCACAAATCGCGTTCTCGCGTGAGTTTGCGACCGAGCGCTGGCTCCTCGAACCTTGTAATCGCGATCGATAGCGCCGAGCGGTACCCATGGAAGTTCCCGAAAGCAAAGGTTGAGCGACATCGACTTCCCCGTGGAGATTGTGCGCTCATGGAGGGCGAAGACATTCTCGCGGTTGTGGAGCGAAAGACCTACGATAATCTCCTTGGTGATTTCGATTCAATCGCGATTCTGCACCGCTCGCTCGAGGAACTTTCGACCTTTCCGCACATGGCGGTGGTGATCGAGGCTCACTATGGCGATTTCATGGATCCTAAGCGGCTTGAAGGCCGGTGGCCGCCTTCCCACGCATACAGGGTGATCGCGGAGCTTCAGGCGATGCATCCGCGCCTGCCCACAATATTCGCGGGAACGCGCAAAGAGGCGAATTTGTGGACCTACGCCTTCTTTCGCGCAATTGCGTGGAAGCATGCTGTGGCACACTCGGAGCACAATGCGCTTTTCGTGAGGGAAGCGGTCGAACCAAGTGCGGTGGAGCAGCGCTTAGCATCGCGGATTTTTAGCGTGCTGCAATCTCAGGCTGAAGGCGCGACATTGCGCGAACTTGCAGCTACATTCGATGATATCGATGGCAAAACAGTGCGTCTCGTGCTCTCGGCGCTGAAAAAGCGAGGAAAAGTGCGCTGCCAAGGGAGGGGGATAACGGCCCGATGGTTCGTTGCGCTGCCCTTGACGGGATAATTCGGGATCAACAGGATGAAGCCCGACATGATTACAGGATAATTCGGGATCGACGGGATTTTTTTCTTTAGGAAAGGAACCTGCGCTGACCTATGCGGACCCGCGCTGATTTGTACGAGCCCGCGCTGATTTGTACGAGCCCGCGCCAGCTCGCTTGGCATTTTCTCTCACCCAAAAAAGGTTTTCATCATGTTGATCATGTTTTCATCCCGGCATCCTGTCGAAAATCCCATTGATCTCGTCGACATCCTGTCGATCCTTTCCAGATTTTCCATCGATTGCGCGGGGCCCGGCGCTCGGCTACAATGGCGCCCATGAAAGGAATCATCGTCGCGGCTGGATACGGTACGCGCTTTTTGCCCGTTACAAAAACCGTTCCGAAAGAACTTCTGCCCATCGGCGTCACGCCGAGCATCGCGTACATCGCGCAGGAGTTCGTCAATTCGGGGATTACCGACATTATCATCATTAGCTCTAGGCGCAAGAAAACCCTCGAAGATTACTTTGACCGCGAAATCGAGCTCGAGGAGCTCTTCTCGCGCGAAGGGCGGAAGGACAGGCTCGAAAAGATCGAGCCCGTGCGGGCGCGCGTCTCTTTCGTGCGGCAGTCAGAGATGAAGGGTACTGGTCATGCGCTGTTGCAGGTAAAACACTTGCTCGGGGGCGAGCCCAGCGTCGTCGCCTATCCCGATGATATCGTGTTCGGTCCCAAGCCGCTCGCGCGGCAACTCATCGACGTCTACGAGCGCACCGGCAAGTGCGTGCTCGCGACGATCTTTGAGCCAGGCGATGTATCGCGCTATGGCGTCGTCGATCCTGAGCCGGATGGCGTGGGCGTGCGCGGGTTTGTCGAGAAACCGGCCAAGGGCGCCGAACCAAGCCATGAGGTCTCGATAGGCCGCTATCTGTACACACCTGAATTTTTTTCCTGGCTCGAAGAGGGCTGGAAAAAACATGGCTCGGGCGAATATTACCACACCTATGCGCTAGACAAGATGATCGCCGCCTCGCACGTCGCGTTCGCGCGTGTCGAAGGGCTCAGGCTGGATACCGGCGACCCTGCGGGATATTTCGAGGCTCAACTATGGAACGCGCTCGAAGATCCATCGCTCAAACCAGTGCTCGCGCGCTTTATCGCGGCGCATCCCGACCTCAGGGCGTAACCACCGCCATCATCGAATGGATCTTGCGCGCCAGCGCTCGCCCGATTGCCGCGTGCGCGTCGCGCAACCGCTCGGGCTATAGGGTTTCGGGGTCGAACCCCCACAAGTTGGTTTTCATGCGGGGCTCCTTTGTTCGCGCGGAACGGCCGGCGGTTGGCGTTTCAATCCTTCAGTCCACTGTGATCGATTTCGAGACGTTCTTCGGCGCGTCCGGGTGCACTCCGTGGTTTTGGATGCCCAGCGAATCGAGCCACTCCATTTTGCGCACGGACATGCGGTATGCCAGATACTGCAGCACGATGGTGGCGCAGAACACGAAGAGACAAGTGTCGCCCGATTGCGGCAGCGGAATATACTTCGACCAATACTTCTCCACACCCATCGGCGCTCCCTCTACCGCCAGCGCGAGCTCCTGCTGCGGCTCGGCGATGAGCACGATGTCGGCCCCGCGAATTTTATGCGTATGAATCTGACTTATAGTGATGCGTCGGTCGCGCTCCTCGGGAGGGCAGACGAAAACGAGCGGGTAGTTGTTCGCAAGCTTGTCAAAGAGCGTATCGCTGATGCCCTCGAAAGGAACTCCAACCGCGAGTTTTTCAAGATCGGCCAGCGACAGAATGGTGTTTCTACCGAGGATTGTGTTCGGCCCGTGCTTGAACTCCGCCGCATCGTAGCCTTCGGTGTGGTTGAGCACGACTTCGCGGATCTTGAGCGCACCCTCGCGTGCCAATCCGATGAGCCCCGTGCCGAGAATGTGGATCGATGGCGCGGCATAGAGATGCGCGGCAACGCTTTCGATATCGCCCATGCGCGTTTCGATGGTCTCGGTCATGAGATCCTTGGCTTTGAGAAGGTTGTCGCGGATCTTCGTTTCAGGGAGCGAGAAACTCGCGGCGAGAAGGTAGAGAATGGCGACTTGGCTCGTAAACGATTTGGTGGCCGCTACCGCGATCTCGGGTCCGCAGAGCAATGGCAGGTAGAAGTCGGAGAGTTCCTGGGGGATTCGACTGTTTTCGTTGTTCACGATGCTCACAAGGCGGATCGATGCATTCATCTTCTTGACATCCTGGAAGATGTCGACGAGGTCCTTGGTCTCGCCCGACTGCGAAATGCCGATGATGAGATCGTTCGGTCCGAGGCAATTGAAGTACATTGAGCGGAAAATGCCGGGGTTGCAGGGATAGACGGGAATGTGCGCCATCTCGTTGAAAAAGTACGCCGCAGTGAGCGCCGCGTGGTAGGAAGTTCCTGACGCGACCAGAAAAATCCTTCCTCCCGAGCGCGATGCTTCGTGGACCGCGTTCTTGAGCTCTCCTGTATAGCGGAGCACCGCGCGCCGCTTTCGCCACACAATCACCTTGTCCATCAGAAGAAGCTTGTCTCTCGCCTGCGGATCGAGCGCGGCGAGCTCCTTGAGGAGTTCCGCTTCGTCCGAAATGAACCGCGGCGCCACAAAGTGCGCGGCGCCCGCGTTGTTGACGCGCGCTTCGATCTCGTTCCACGCTGAGGAGTTGAACACATCGTGCATTCCCGAGAGCAGAGCTTCGGTGCCAAAGCGCTCGGACAGCGCGGAAATGCTGTCAGCGGCTTCCTTGCAGTCGTCTTTGCGCTCCTCGAAGAGCTCGGAGAGGGGCTCCAGCGCCGGATCGCGGAAATAGTAGCGCAGTATCCGCGAGATATTGCTGGGCCCAGAAGAAATCTCTTGCTCCATATAGTGCTGATATTCGTGCGAGAGCTGAGTGTCGCCGATCGACAGTTTCGATCGCTTAAGTCTTGGATGCGAAAAAAAAGGCTGGCCCTGCAAGCTGAACACGAGGTATTGATTTTCGGTAAACCAGATGCCCTCGCCCTCAGAGAGGGGAATGAGCGCGCGCGTCTTGGAAAGCACACTCGTGAGATCTGATGAGAGCACAATGAAATCGCCGTGCGAATCGCTGCCCATGCCCGCGTACAGCGACGAGCCGGATTTTATCGCAAAAACTCCAGGGAGCTTGGGGTCCGCGATCGCCGCGGCGTAGGAGCCTTCAGCCAGCGATTCGGCCTTGCGGATCGCTTCGATCATGCGCAGCACGCCATCGGGAACGCCCTCCGCGAGCCCTGCGTTGGCATAGGCCTTCCGAAGGTACGCGAGATCGGAACTCGCGAGCGATTGGGCTGACGCGTAGTGCTCTTCGATGAGGTGAACGATGATTTCGCCATCGTTGTCGGAGACCACCGCGTGTCCGCGCGCCGTGAGCCATGACTTGAGCGTGTCGGTGTTCGAGATGTTGCCGTTGTGCGCACCGACAAGTTCGATTTTGCAGCGCACGTGGTGGGGCTGGCTATTGATGTCCGTAACGGCGCCATAAGTCGCCCAGCGCACTTGCCCGATGAATCGCTGACCTTGGAAACTGTCGATATGCAAGAGAGGACAGACTTTCGAAGGCGCCCCGACCTGCTTTCTCAGGCTGATGCGCCGGTCGGCACCGATAAACGCGGCTCCTGTCGAATCGTACCCGCGATACTCGAGGCGCTTCAGCAGCGCTTCGGCCTCTTTCCCCATCGAAGGATTTTCATCCTTGTAGACAAGCGAAACGATTCCGCACATATCCCCGATTATACCATGAGTTTGAATTTTAGGCGCCTTTTTCAATCGCGATCAACGCGCTAGAATGAGGCGCGACATGACTACGGCACGTCATGAGGCTCGGCGCGACCAGCGCCTGATAAGGAATCAAATCATGATACAACCACTCGAGATCCACTACGATGTGCGAGGTTACGATTGCGGCTACGGAGGCTCGCTCAAACCCTTCGCGATCGCTAATTTCTTTCAGGAAACGGCGGGAGCGCACGCGGCGACGCTCGGTATCGGCATGGAGGATATGTGGGCGCGCGGTCTGACCTGGATGCTCTCGCGCATCGACATACGGATCGAGTCGATGCCACGCCAAGGCCAGCGCGTCATCGTCCGGACCTGGCCTTCCGGTACGAAGCGGCTCTTTGCGCAGCGCTGTCTCGAACTTGTGAGCGAATCAGGAAAGAAGTATGCGGGCGCTGTGTATGAGTACATCATTGTCGAGATGGCTACACGCCGCGTGCTGCGCCCCGAACGCAACCTGCCGCTCGATCTCTCGACCGACTATTCCTGGCCTTTCGATGATCTCGAACCCGGAATCGACGCGTTGCCCTTTAAAGCGCTTGAACCGCCTGAATCGGGGCAACGCGAAACATACCGCGCGCTTGGCGAGGACGGAGGCGCGAGCGGAGAGCGCGCAAGCGATGAACGTTCGATCGGCGGATCGAATGAGCCCGCCAGCGACAACTTCAGGCGCGTCTTTTCACTTGAGGCGAGAGCCCGCCACATGGACTACAACGGCCACGTCAACAACGCGCATTTCATCAACTGGCTCTGCGATACGGTTCCTCTTGGGGAAAACCAGCGTTTTCAGCGCATCAAAGTGGACTTTGTGCACGAAATATTGCATGGCGAAACACTGCGGGTCTGGGGGAAAAAAAGCGGCGAGACCGAGTGGCTCGCCGCGATAACTGGCACCGAGGGGATCGCCGCGCGCGGCCACTTCCTGACCGCTGCGATCGATGCTTCGCAATGATTCAGCGCCCGCAATGATTCAGAGCGCCTTTTTCGCCGCATCCAGCGCTGCCTGGTAGTTCGGCTCCTGGGCAATTTCAGGGACTTGTTCGGTGTACACAACTCTGTTGGATGCGTCCAGCACGACAACCGCTCGTGAGAGCAGCCCCGCGAGTGGACCCGAGATCATCTCGACACCGTACGCCTTGCCAAACTCCCTGTCGCGCAGCTCGGAGAGCGTGATTACCTTATCGATGCCTTCTGCCTCGCAGAATCGCTTCTGGGCGAAAGGCAGATCTCTTGAGATAGTCAGAATCGCGATATTGCCGAGCGAAGCGGCCGCCTTGTTGAAGGCTCTCGCGCTCGCGGCGCAGACACCGGTGTCGAGGCTCGGCACGATGTTCAAAATTTTCACTTTTCCCTCGAATTTTCCCAAACCGATATCGCCGAGATCGGCTCCGGTGAGCTTGAAGTCGGGGACTTTGGAACCTTTTGAGGGCAGAGTGCCTATTGTCTGAACGGGATTGCCTTTGAATGTGATCGTTGCCATTTATATCCTCCTGATACGTTATTCTATGTATGAAAATATGGATATTGCCGGCGCGCGGCAAGGGAAGACGACAGCAAGTGAACGCGACAGCAAGTGAGCATGACAGTAAATGAGCATGACAGTCGCCGGGCGGTCGCCACGAATACCCTCACTCGCGGAGCGGCACCAGCAGAAGTGGCGACTTTGAGAGCGCTGCCACTTTTGCGGCGACCGAGCCTTTCCAGAATGCCTCAGTACCTGAGCGCCCGTGCGTGCCGAGCACGATGAGCGAGGGAGTGCGGCGCGCTGCCTCCTGCGCGATCTTTTTGGCAGGATCGCCGCGGACCACTTTGGTTTCGACCGCGAGCCCGCGCGCCGCACTCTGCGAAGCGTGTTCATCAAGGTGTTCCCCCATGCTTGCCTCTTCGAGCTCAAGGAGAGCGGTGGAAGTGGCGGGCGACATGAGGCCCCACCCGCCGTCTCTGCCCTTGAGCGAACCGAATTTTGGTACCACCGAGAGCAGCGTGAGCGTGGCGCCCGAGGCGCGCGCGAACTCTTCTCCAAAGGGAATCGCGCGGTCATGGATTGAGGCATTGTCGAGGGGAACGAACACACGCTCGAAGATCATCGCGCCGCCCACGTTCGTCTCGGGCTTTATGAGAAATACCGGCACCACACCGAGTCCAATCACCCTTGTCGCGAGGGAGCCAATAAACGTTCGCGTGAATCCGCTTCGTCCATGCGAGCACATCACAATGAGATCTGGATCGAGTTCCTCCATGTGGACAGCGATGCTCGTGGCGACATCCGAGGTCTCTTCTACATGAACATGGGTCGAGACCGCGCCCTCAAAATTGAAATTCGAGCGAAGGTTTGAGATGGCGCGCTCGAGATACTCGATTGCTTCGCCTTCGTTCCTGAGATGAGACTCGCCATGAATATGCTCTGGAGGATTTTCCTCGATCGCGTGAAAGAGCACGATTCTCGCGTGAAACATGCGGCCAAGTTCTGCCGACCACTGGAGCGCACTCTCGGCTGCCTTCGAACCATCGAGCGGCACCATTATTTTTTTAACCACGCTCAGCCTCCAGCAAATGTCATATAGAGAAGGTACACATTCAGCACAAGAATGATCCCCGCCGCCAACATCGCCAACGCTTTCGTGCTTCTTTTGTTGACCAAAACGCCCATGAGCTTTTTGTTGCTTGTGAAAGAGATAAGCGGAATGATAGCGAAGGGCAATCCGAAGCTGAGGAGCACCTGGCTGATGACAAGCGCCTTGGTAGGGTCGACACCGAGCGCGATGATCACGATCGAGGGAATCATCGTGATTATTCGCCGCAACCACACCGGAATTTCGAAATTCATGAAACCCTGCATGATGATCTGTCCGGCCATAGTGCCGACCGATGCCGAAGACAGTCCCGAAAAGAGCAGTGAAATCGCGAACACCCAGCTCGCGGCCTTTCCAAGCAATGGTTCGAGCGTTTTATAGGCTTCCTCAAGCGTGCCTACCTGCGTGAGCCCCTGCGCATGGAATGTCGCGGCCGACATGATGAGCATCGCGCCATTTACGAGACTCGCGACGCCCATCGCCACCACTACATCGACAATTTCATAGCGGAAGAGCTTTTTAAGAAGAGCGGGCTCCTTAACCACCACGCGGTGCTGGGTGAGCGAAGAGTGGAGGTAGATCGCGTGAGGCATCACTGTCGCTCCCAGGATTCCAGCGGCTAGAAGTATGCTCGCGGAACCATTGAATTCCGGGAGAAATGCGTGGTGCGCAACCTGCGTCCAGTCGGGCTTCCCCAGGAAAATTTCAATAATATAGCTGATGGCGATGGCGGAAACAAATCCGGTAATCACCGCTTCGAGCGAGCGGAACCCATATCGCTCGAGCGCGAGGATGATGAACGTCGCGATTCCAGTCAGAATCGCTGCCAGCCAGAGCGGAATGCCAAAGAGCAGATTGAAGCCTACCGCCGCGCCCAAGAATTCCGCGAGGTCAGTTGCCATCGCGACCAGCTCCATGAGAATCCACAGCGCGACGGTGGTTCGGTGCCGGTACTTCAGGCGGCAGTGTTCCGCGAGATTGTGGCCCGTCGCGATACCCAGCTTCGCGGCGAGGGTCTGGATGAGCATCGCCATGAGGTTGCTGCCAATGATGACCCACAGGAGGAGGTACCCGAACTGCGCCCCGCCGGAAATGTTCGTCGCGAAATTGCCTGGGTCGACGTATGCGACGCTGGCGATGAAAGCCGGCCCCATAAAAGGAAGGATTCTCGCGATGAACCCCTTTTTGCTCGTGCCTTGGAGAATCTCATTCGCCTCCGCGACAAGTTTCGAGTCTGCGCGCGAAGGATCGTGGTGGTGGTGAGGCGGTGTGCCTTGTTGGGGCGTTGTCGCTGGCATGGCGCTCCTCTATTGGAGATCTCTGATTCTGACGTCTATGTCGCGGTCCTGGGCAAGAAGTTGTACGAGGGTTTTCGTGTCCGTCGAGCCAAAGTGGTAAGGATAGAGTATTCTGGGACGGATAGTGCGCGCGGTGGAAGCCGCCTGCTCGGGTGTCATCGTGTAGGGCTGGTTCATGGGCAGAAAGGCGATGTCAACGCGCCCCAGTGTTGCCATCGCAGCGGTGGGCTCGGTGTCTCCCGCGATATAGACGCGAAGATTGCCTGCCGTGATAAGGTACCCATTGTCGTGGCGCTC
>JAKALZ010000059.1 GCA_021813065.1 bacterium | reverse complement strand
GCTGGACTTGCCCTTTGATCCTGTTACCGCGATGAGAGGCGAGCGGGAATAGTGGAGAAAGATAGAGATATCGGTTTCAATGCGCCGCGCGAGCTTGAGGTAAGGGGAGTCGACACGAACGGCGGGATTTTTGATCACGATATCCGCGTCAGAAAAATCGCGTTCGTGGTGCGCTCCGAGTGTGTAACGAAGGGGCAATCCTTCGAGCTGGCGAATCGCTGGCTCGAGTGTCGCGCGGTCGCGGAGATCTGTCACCATGACCTCAGCCCCCACCGATACGAAGAACTTCGCGCTTGCGATGCCTCCGCCGTGAAGCCCAAGGCCCATCACGGTGATGCGTGCGCCTTTAAAATCTTGAATGTGATCGATTATTCCCATAATGTATTCACCCGCGCTCCGTTTTTGTATCATAGCTTGAACCATCGCCTATTTCCACTGTGCCGGAAAATTATGCATTTTTTTTCGCATATTGTTTCATATTATTGCAAATGCTGATAAAGTTTGATTTTTCTTGACAGAAGATTGATTCAATTTTAGGCTATTCATCAGCTATGAATCGCATTGAGCGACATCCACTGCTGCGCCCAGCCAATAGCGCGCGGCGCGTTGCGTTTTTCTTCGATGGCGAAGCTCTCGAGGGATTCGAAGGTGAGCCAGTCTCTTCAACCCTCATCGCGTGCGGGCGGCACATCTTCTCGCGCCACGCGAGGGATGGCGCGCCTCAGGGCATTTTCTGCGCCAATGGTCAGTGTTCGCAGTGTACGATGCTGATTGACGGTATCCCGAAAAAAGCTTGCATGACACCGCTCGCGGCGGGCATGGACGTGCGCTCGCTCAAAGGTCTCCCCGTGCTTCCCGCCTCGGATGAAAAACTCGCGCAGGCGGAGCGTAGATCGATACGAACTGACATATTCATTATAGGTGGCGGGCCCGCAGGGCTCGCGGCAGCCATCGAGCTTGGCAATCTGGGCTATCAGGTAGTGCTCGCCGACGATAAAACCTCGCTTGGCGGCAAGCTCGTGCTGCAAACGCACAAATTCTTTGGCTCAGAATCCGACTGCTACGCGGGCGTGCGAGGCTATGAAATCGCGAAGAAACTTGAGGAGAAAGCCCGCCACCTCCCCTCGGTAAGCCTTCTCTCCAACGCTCCGGTAGTCGGTCTCTACAAAGACAGAAAGGCGGGCATTTTTCTCAACTTCGAATCGTATGTGCTTGTCGAGTTTACCGCCCTCATCGTCGCGGCGGGAGCGCGTGAGAAGGCACTTCGGTTCCCGGGCTGGGATCTGCCTGGCGTTATTGGAGCGGGCGCGTTTCAGACGTTGGTCAACCGCGACCTTGTCAAGCCTTATGAGAAGATCATGATCGTGGGTTCAGGGAATGTCGGCCTCATAGCCGCGTATCACGCGCTCCAAGCGGGCATTGGGGTGGTGGGCATCTTTGAGGCCGCCGGCAGAATTAGCGGCTACAGGGTGCACGCCGATAAAATTCGAAGAGCGGGAGTACCCCTATTTCTCAACGCGACTATCGTGAAGGCTGAAGGGGACGGCAGGGTGGAGCGGGCCAATGTCGCGGCGGTCGATGAGCATTTTCAGCCTATTCCGGGGACACGACGGACCTATGATGTCGACGCGGTGCTCGTGGCCGTTGGCCTCGCCCCCTGCAACGAGTTTCTTGAACAGGCGCGTCGCTACGGAATCATGGCGGTGGCCGCTGGCGACGCGGCGGAAATCGCTGAAGCGTCGAGCGCGATGTACGGTGGAAAAACGGCGGCTATCGAGCTTGCGCGCATGCTCGGACGAAATGTGGAATTCCATCCGGAGTGGGAAGCGACGCGGCGTGTTCTGGCCTCTCGCCCCGGCGACAGCTACGAGCGCGCGCCAAGCATTCCGGGCGCGGAGTGGCGGCCCGTGTTCTACTGTTCTGAGGAGATTCCCTGTAATCCCTGCGCGACCGTGTGCCCATCGCACTCGATCACGCTTAAAAACCTCCGAGGTACGATCATGGATCTCCCCTACTTCAGTGGTGAACGCTGCACTGGTTGTGGAGCCTGCGTCGCGATATGTCCTGGGCTCGCGATTACCCTCGTGCGGAGAGTGTCCGAAGAGGTCGCTGAGGTGGTGCTCCCCTGGGAGTTCAACCTTGATGTCGCGGTGGGCGCGCAGATGGATCTTGTCGATCAGGGGGGAGCTTTCGTCGAGCGCGCCGCTCTCGTTGCGATGCGGAGTGTGCGCGCGCGCGAAACCTGGCTCCTCACCTTCAGGGTGAGCGCCTCGAACGCGTCTAGAATCGCGGGAATTCGCGCGCGCTCCAGACCTGAGTTCGCACCGCGTCCCGCCCTGACGGAACACGAAGATTCTATCCTCGACATGGTGATCTGCCGCTGCGAGCGCGTCACCTTGAGGGAAGCCGTCGAGTTCATCCGGAAGCACAAACTGCGCGACGCGAACCAGCTTAAATCGATCCGCGTAGGTATGGGCGCGTGCGGCGGCAAGACCTGTTCCCAGCTCATCGCGGCGGCTTTCGCTCTCGCGGGCATCGATCCTGCGTGCGTTGAGCCGCTGACGCAGAGGCCGCTTTTCATGGAGGTACCGATGGGCGCGCTCGTGAATGAGGGAATGCACAGGCTTGGAGGCAAAGAAGCAGGTGCCAGGGGAGCGCCATGAAGAATTTTGATGTTGTGATACTCGGCGCGGGTTCGGTTGGGCTGCCTCTTGCATGGCAGCTCGCGGAGAGAGGTTTCAGCGTCGCGGTGTTGGACGAAGAGGCCTCGTGGGGGAGGGGGCAGAATCGCGCGGCGATTGGCGGGGTGCGCGCGACCCACTCCGATCCCGCGAAAATCCGCGTCTGCCTCGATTCGATCGCGATATTCTCGTCCTTGCGTCAGAAGTACGGCCTCGACGTGGAGTGGCGAGCGGGCGGCTATCTCTACGTCGCATACGATGCAAAAACCGAGGCGCAGTTTCGCTCCCTGCTCGAGGTGCAGAAGACCGCGGGTCTCTCGATCGACTGGATAGAATCCGGATTGATCCAGAACCTAGCACCAGGTATCAGCGCGGAGGGACTTCGAGGGGGAACCTTCAGTCCCGGCGACGGCTACGCATCACCCCTCATGGCAGCGAGCGCCTTTCATGAACTCGCGTGCCGCGCGGGCGCCGCCTTCTTCTTCAATGCGAGGGTTGAGGGTTTTAAAACGCGCGGCGAGAACATCCTATCGGTTCGCGCAGGCGGAGAAGATTTTTGCGCGTCGCTCTTTATCAACGCGTCTGGCGCCAAAGCCTCGGATATCGCCAAGCTTGCGGGCTTCGAGCTTCCCGTGTTCCCGGACTGCCACGAGGCAGGAGTCACCGAGCCAATCGAGCGCTTTATGGAGCCAATGATTGTCGATGTCCGCGCCGACGCGGAATCTGGAAATTACTACTTCTATCAAGCTGAAACTGGGCAAGTCGTGTTCTGCGTCACACCGCGGCCCCAAGTGTGGGGGAGAGACAAGGATTCGACGAGCGGTTTTTTGCCTCTTGTGGTTCGGCGCATGCTTGAACTCTATCCTCGCCTGCGAAACCTGAGGGTGCGGCGAACCTGGCGCGGCATGTATCCTATGACTCCCGATGGTCTGCCCATCCTTGGGTATCCCGAGAGCGAGAAAAATTTTTTGCAGATCGTCGGAATGTGCGGACAGGGCTTCATGCTTGGGCCAGGGCTTGGAACAATCGTCGCCTCCGCGATCTCTAATGGAAGTTCGTACGCGCAGCCCGCGGGCAGGACAGCGTACGGCCCCATTTTCGAAGAGCTGTCAATCGCGCGCGATTTTGATCATATTGAGCTCTTGAAGTAATTGACAAATAATCTTGTTTTCGCGATAGTGTCTATATTCATAGGTATTTAGTAGGATATTTAGCATGTTTCAGGTTCCCACCAAGACACAATACGCGATACGGGCTTTGGTCCATCTCGTGCAGGTAAAAACTGCGAGTGTGGCGAGCATCGCCGAGACTGAGCGCATCCCATTCAAGTATCTCGAGGCTATTTTCAGTCAATTGAAAAGCGCGGGCCTCTTGAGCGCGGATCGCGGGCGCAGCGGGGGATATCGGCTTGCGAGAGAACCAGAGCTCATTCTGATGAGCGACGTGGTGAAGGCGACGGAAGGAGATATTCGACCAGTTGAGTGCGTCGACGACGCCTCGATCTGTACAGTCGCGGAAGGTTGCCTCCCTCGCCGATTCTGGCTCGGGCTTAAGCGGACGGTGGATGCGTATCTCGCGTCAGTGACACTCGCGGAGATTGCCGAACCATTGTCCCCGCGCAACCGAATCGAGCCCTCTCCTCAGCTTAACGAAATTTCAATCGCGGCGAAAAAGGAGCATCATTCATGAGCAGTCGCTACGTGTATCTCGATTACAACGCGACAACCCCCCTGCGCGCGGAAGTGCGCGATCTCATGGTGGAAGCGCTCGATATCTACGGCAACGCGTCGAGCATGCACGAGCTTGGCCGCGCAGCCCGCGCGGAGATCGAGGCGGCGAGGAAGAATGTGGCGGCGCTCATCGGCGCGAAAAATCCTTCGAATCTGTACTTTACTTCGGGTGGTTCCGAGTCCAACAATACCGTGTTCAACACAATGTTCTTTCACGGGCGCGCTCAAAAGCGGCGCAAGATCATCACGACCTCGATCGAACACCCCTGCGTGCTCAACGCGGCCGCCCATCTTGGAGAAGAAGGTTTTCCTGTGGTTTTTCTGAACGTCGACGATCGGGGCCGCGTCGATATGGATCAATACCGCCGCGAATTGGGTCTTGATGTCCTCCTTGTGTCGGTAATGGCCGCGAACAATGAGATAGGCACAATCGAAGACATACGCGAAATCGCGCGCCTCGCGAAAGAAATAGGCGCCTTTGTGCATACCGACGCCACGCAGGCTGTCGGGAAAATTCCCGTTTCGGTTGACGACTGGGGTGTCGATTACTGCACGCTCTCGTGTCACAAGATTTATGGCCCGAAGGGTATTGGCGCGCTCTATGTGCGCTCCAAGGCTCCCATCGAACCGCTCATCCGTGGAGGGCACCAGGAAGATGGAGTGCGCGCGGGCACCTACAACAACCTCGGCATCATTGGTTTCGGCGAAGCCGCGCGGCTGGCCGCCGCAGAGCTGGGCGAGTACGCCGCGCACACGAGCCGGCTTCGAAACCTCCTCAGGGACCTCATTGTCGAGCGTATTCCCTCGGCGCGGATCAACGGCGATCCTGACAACCTGCTTCCCAACACACTCAATGTCTCCTTCCCGGGCGCGGAGGGCGAATCGATTCTTCTTTCGCTGGATCTCGAGGGCATCGAAGTCTCCACGGGCTCAGCATGCGCTTCGGGCAGTCTCGACCCTTCCCATGTGCTGATTGCCATAGGGCTTGGGCCTGAGCTGGCCCATGGTTCGATCCGATTTTCACTTGGCAAATACACCACAGAGGAAGATATTCGCTATGTTGGCGAAAAGCTTCCCCCGATCATCGCGCGGCTGAGGAAAATGTCAACAGTTCCCTTCGAACAGATCGCGGTCGCTGGACATCACCGCGGCGTTTGAGTGCGCGAAATTATGCGAGGAGCAAAATAATGGACGCGTTTCAGTGGCTCTATTCTGATATCGTAAAGGAACACTTCACCAATCCCCGGAATGTCTTCGACCCCGACAAGGATGGCGACTTCAAGGCCGATGCCGAGGGCATGGTGGGCAACATAAAATGCGGCGACCAGATGATGTTCATGCTCAAAATCAAGCGTGACACCATTGAGGATGTGCGGTGGAAGACCTATGGGTGCGCCTCAGCCATTGCCTCAACCTCAATGCTCTCCGAAACCATAAAAGGAATGAATATACGCGACGCCTACCACATCAAGCCCGCCGACATCGCGAATAAGCTCGGTGGCCTCCCTGAGAATAAAATTCACTGTTCGGTGCTGGGCGACAAGGCGCTGCGCGCCGCGATCGACGTGTACCTCGAGCGCGAGGGCAGGGCGGGCGAATTCAAGGGCGAAGATGTCCAGATCATCTGCAAGTGCCTCAATATCAGCGACAAAGACATCGAAGAGGCAGTAAAACAGGGCGCCCGCGACTGGCACTCGCTGCAAGAAGCCACCAAGATCGGCACGGTCTGCGGTTCCTGCAAGACAAAGGCCGAAGAACTCCTGCATGAATTTGTCCATATCTACAGCTGAGGACATTGCAGCGAGCAGGGCCTATCTCCTCCAAAAAGGCAAGGAGTGCTACAGAGAGCTTCCATGGCGGGGCGACTTGAGCCCCTGGCACATCCTTCTTTCTGAAGTAATGCTCCAGCAGACACAGGTCTCGCGCGTCGCGGCTATTTTTCCGGAATGGCGCAAAAATTACCCGACACCCTCATCATTCGCCTCGCGCTCAGTCGCGGAAGTGCTCGCGGCGTGGAGCGGACTCGGCTACAACAGGCGCGCCCTCTCCCTGCACAAAACCTCGAAAATCCTCGCCGAAACCTATCGCGATATCGTGCCGGCGACCGAGGCTGAGCTGAAAACGCTTCCGGGCATCGGCCCATACACCGCGGGGGCAATACTCGCCTTTGCCTTCGACATCCCTTCGGTGTTTTTGGAAACGAACATACGCGCGGTCTTTATTCGTCACTTTTTCGAAGGCGCGATGAAGATCAGCGACACTGAGCTTGAGGCGGTTGGCCGGGCGCTCCTCGACGAATCCCAGCCGCGAGTATGGTACACCGCGCTCATGGACTACGGTTCCTGGCTCAAGGCGCACGAGCTCAATTTCACGAGGAAGGCAGCCACGTACCGACCTCAAACCCGCTTTCAAGGCTCGGAACGACAATTGCGCGGGGCGATTCTGAAGGCGCTTCTGAAATCCTCGCTCACGAGCGTCGAAGCGCTCTCGAGCGATCTCGACGCGGACCCTGCGCGTCTCTGGATCTGCGCCGAAAAGCTCGAAAAAGAAGGGTTCATCGAGATAGTACAAGCTGAAGCAGAAGCGGGTTCAAGCGCGCCCGGATCAATGCTTCGCGCCGCGTTCTTCCGCGTACCGGTGTCTAAGAATTAAAGATTATACATAATATACAGTATAAATATTTACCTCTTGACGAATCAGCGATACGCATCGTATTCTGGGGCCTGAAAACCCACAATCCAGGGAGGAAGACATGAAAAGAACCGTATTGGCAGCGCTCGCGCTGGTTCTCTTGCTGGTGCCTTCGGCGGTGTTCGCGCAGGTCACTCTTAAACTCGCGCACCTCAATCCGCAGCAGCCCTACGACGTCGCTTCCGCCGCGATGGCCGCGGTGTTCAAGAGCGAAGTCGAGAGCAATTCCAACGGCCAGATCAAAGTGGAGATCTACCCCAATGGCGTTCTAGGAAAAGAAGCCGAGACCCTGCAGCAGGTCAAGGCTGGCGTCGTCCAGTCCTTCATCTCCTCTTCTGGCGGAATGGCGCAGTTCTATCCCCTCATCGACGTGACGAACATGCCATTCGCGTTCTCGAGCTACAATATAGGCTACAAGGTCTACGACGGCGACTTCGGCAAGGCGCTCTCGGCGGACATTGAGAAGAAAGCCGGTTTCCATGTGCTCGGGTTCGGTGAATCGGGCGGATTCTTCGAGATCACGAACTCGAAGCATCCCATCAAGTCGCCGGCGGACATGAAAGGCATCAAGCTCCGCACGATGGCGCTGCCGCTCCATCAGGCTATCGTGAAGGCGCTCGGCGCTTCCCCGACCACGATCGCCTGGGCCGAAGTCTACACGAGCCTCCAGACTGGCGTTGTCGATGGCCAGATGAACCCCATCTCCATCATCGCGATGGCCAAGCTCCAGGAAGTGCAGAAGTACATTACCCTGACGAACCAACTCTACGCCCCCTATGTGTGGGTCATCAATCCGAAGTTCTACAATGGGCTCTCGAGCGAACTCAAAGCAGTGGTGGATGACGCCGCCCGCACCGCGATTGTCGCGGGCCGCGGCCTCTCGAGAATCATCGATTCCACCGACAAGGGCCTTCCCGCGCTCGCTGAGAAGATGCAGGTTTACGTGCCCTCCAAGGCGGAGCTGAAGCAGTTCCGCGACGCCACCGTGCCCGCCGCGCGCGATTTCATGCTCGCGCAGTACAAGGATGAGGGCAAATTCTGGGTCGACAAGTTCTTCGACGCGATCGACAAAGCCGAGAAGGAACTCGGAGACTGATTCTGCCGCGAGCCTGCCACCGCGTGTGCGGTGCTGTCCGCGAATGAAGCGCCGCCCGCACTGCGCGGGTGGCGCGGTTTTTTAGGCTAAAAATGGTTCCGAGGAGAGAATATGGGTGAGCAAATTCCGATCGCGCGGGCGGCGCGTCGGTGTTCGTCGCTGCTTGATAAAGTGGTGAGCATAGTGTGCGCGCTCCTCTTTGGGGCGATGACGATCGATGTGCTTTTGGGCGTCTTTTTTCGATATGTGTTCAATTCACCGCTCAATTTTACCGAGGAGCTCGCGCGATATCTGATGATTTGGGGCGCGAGCCTCGCGATCAGCCTGGGCATTTCCGGCGGAGAGCACGTCGGCTTGACAGTGATTTTGGATTCACTGAAGCATCCCAATTCGAGGAAATTTGTCGCTCTGCTGATCAATTTCTTTGTCTTTGCGTTTCTCGTGTTTATGTCAGTATATGCCGTTCAATCCACTATCGACGCGAAGGCGCAGATGACTCAGTCGCTCGGCATTTCTATGGTTCTGCCGAAACTCTCGGTTCCGCTCTCGATGATGCTCGGGGCGATTCAAATCGTACTTGTCAGCATCCTCATCCTCGCCGATCCACAGGGAAAGCTTCAGACTTCGGCGACAAGCTACATCGATATCTGAGGGGCAAAATATGGTTGTTTCCG
>JAKALZ010000058.1:789-8895 GCA_021813065.1 bacterium | reverse complement strand
CATGCGACGCGCCTGGCGTATCCTTGGAGCGATAATGCTCCTCGCGGCTGCGCTCCCACCGTCGCTGAGCGCCCAGACCTTCAAGAACCTCTCGCAAGCCCGTCAAGCCGCTACTGGCGCTAAGACACAGGATGCTCTCAAAGTGATCATTTTCGCGGCAATTCCCCAGCTCTCCATCCGCGACGGAATAGCGCTCTGCCGGGAGATTGAACCTAAAGCAGGCGCGGCCCTGAAGGCGGAACTGCGAGCGACACTCGGATCGCTGTACCTGCTCCTGGGTCAAACCGCCGATGCCGCCTCGTGGTACGCGAAGGCAGCGACGCTTGATCCGAAATATAGCGCGGAGGCAGCCCGGCTCGCGGTGGCGATTGGAGACGACCCAACCATCGACCTTCTCTCGAAAACAGGCGGAATCTCTAAAGAAACGCAGGCACTCCTCCAAGTATGGGGCCTCCTCCTGGACGGCAGTTACTCCACCGCGAGCGCACGCGTCAAAGAGGCGCTCGCTACCTCCACGAACGCGCAGATGAGCAGCGAGCTGCTCTTCCTTCAGTATATCGCCGACTTTGGGCAGTACAGCGCCGCGAAACCGAATGTCGCAAAGGAGTATCCTTCCTCAATGGGCTCTGATCTCATTTCGGGCAAAGTGTTCCCCGCGCCTTCCTTTCTGCTCGCGCTTGGCCTGTCGTGGCTGAGCGGCGCGGCCCCTCTTCAGGATTATCGCGCTGGAATCGCGCAATGGCCGAAAGAGAACCCGCAGTCGTTGAACGCAGAGAGTGCTCCTGCCCTGAAAGAGAGCGCGCAACCCACGAAAGAGGGGGCCGCGCCCGGTTTAAGCGCGCAGTGGCTGCAGGTCGGCTATTTTTCTCTCAAGGAGAACGCGCAGCGCCTCTCGGCCACGCTCGCGTCCAAGCACTTCGAATCGCGCGTCGTCGAGATGAAGAATAAAAATGGAGAGGTGCGCTGGCTCGTCCAAGTAGCCGCGGCGGAAGATTGGCAGAAAACGCAATCTGTGCTTAAGGATTATGGATACGAGTCTTACCTAGTGTCGCCTTAGCTCGTTTTTGTGAAGAAATAAGGTGTGCGATAGTCGATCTGAATACCATCAGGCCCTATCCGGGCAGAGTCAAGGCGCAGATTCCCTATGCTTCCGTCCTTCTCGCGCGATGCGCTCACAATAAAAATAAGCCGCGCGCCAGTCAGGCCCCCCGGAAGAACCTGCTGAAAATCGAGCACCATGTTCCCACCGTACTGATACAGTCTTGAAACACCCTCGAAGTACTTTTTATCCAACACAAGGATGCTTGTATCGTGGCTCAGCGCAAGCACCGAATTATTGTCGCCGAGGTAGCGGCCGTAGTAGTCGCTCTGACCTGGGACCACGTTCCCATCTGGCGAGACGGTTGGCGACGATCCGCTTCCTTCAGCCTGGATGGTCGCTACCGCCTGATTCGACACAGAGTATGTTCCAGACCAGCCCTCATCTCGCCGAAAGTGCGAAACTTGCTGATCGATGATTCCGAGCGCGATTGTATCGCGCGACTTTGCGTCGATGGTGACCACACGATCGAGATCGCTCGATTCCGAAGTGCTGCAGGTGATATAAAGACGGTTTCCATTTCTATCGGCGCTCTTGATGATCCATCGTTGCTCGAGCCTCGATTCGCCAAGGATCAGCTCACCGCGTGCGAGATCGAGATAGAGAAATCTTGGATCTGTTGGTGTGCCGACTCTAGCCCAAAGACGGCCCAGCCAGATTTCAAAGGACTGTGCGTCGGTACCATCGATCCCGGAAAAACCCACCTCGCTGTCCTTTACGAGAGTCTGGGCGCTCTTTAGAAATGACGATATATGGGAATTCCAGGTGTAGACTGTTTCTTCGAGCATGCCCGCCACATTCGAAGGCTGTTTGACGATGACGCTGGCTCCGTCGCCCGCTCGCTCCGCGTTCGTAACCTCTTTCAAGACTACAGATATACCGGACTGAGAGAAGATGCGCGAGTACGCTCTGCCCGCGAGCTTGCGGAAAATGCTCAGCGTTTGATTGTTGGACGAGTCGAGTCCCTGCACCACAAGGTCAGAGAGTCCATCCCCCGTCACATCGATAGGCTGGATGATGATACTCTCGAGCTTGGTCGCCGCAATCGGACTATCGAATATACGCGTGTAGATTCCTAGCGTAGGCGTAAAATCAGCTACGCTGAGTGAGAGCGCGGCGCTCGCGGTGTCCCGCTTCGAGATGATCACCTGTTCAAAATCCTCATCCTCATCGATATTCATATCGATCGTCTTGAGGAATATCTCTCCAGGAAGCGCGGTGATTTTTGCGCGCTGCGAACCGATCTGCGGTGGAGTTTGGCCTTTATCGGACGAGAGTCGCACCATCGCCGTTCTGTTCTCGAGGGGAACCGAGGCTCGCAGCGTTTCTTGCCGTTGGAGCGCGACGAGCCAAGCAGCGGCCACACACGCGATAAAAAAGGCAATGATGTAAATGCGCTTGAGCATGAACGATTTCTCTGACCACTCCGAACTTGGCTTCACGCAGTTCGCAGCACGGAGATGATTCTCTCGAGCGCGTCGCGCATCTCGGTGTCGGTTATCACGAGAGGCGGCGCGAATCGGATTATATTTCCATGCGTCTGCTTGGCAAGTATGCCCTTTTCTTTCAGCGCGAGGCAAGTGGGGAAGGCGTCGAAGCTGTCGTCGAAAACGACGGCATTGAGGAGCCCCTTGCCCCGTATTATTCGTGTATTTTGAAGATGTGCGTCGCGGAGCTCGGCTCTAAAACGCTCGCCGAGCACGTACGCGCGATCCTCGAGACGCTCCATTTCGAGGACTTCGATCGCCGCGAGCCCGACCGCTCCCGCAAGAGGGTTCCCGCCGAAGGTAGAGCCGTGTGTGCCCGGGGTAAACACTTCCATCACATTTCGATCGGCGACGATGGCAGAGATCGGCATGATTCCTCCTCCAAGCGCTTTTCCAAGACACATGATGTCGGGCCGCGCCTCCTCGTACTGCCACGCGAAACGGCGACCCGTTCTGCAAAAACCCGTCTGAATCTCGTCGAAGATCAAAAGAACACCAGCGTCTGAACAGATCTGTCGCAGTTCAGTGAGGTATCCGTTGGGTGGGACAACAACCCCAGCCTCACCTTGAATAGGTTCGATGAGCACCGCGACCGTATCGTCGTCGATAGCCTCACGAACCGCGACCGACGATCCAAAGGGCACCTTCACAAATCCCGGTACATAGGGGCCATAGTTGACATACGATTCTGGATCGCTGGACATTGAGACCGCGGTGAGTGTGCGCCCATGAAAATTGCCCGACGCGCATACAATGTTCTGTGCTCCATTTTGAATTCCCTTCTTTTCAGCGCCCCAACGTCGCGCGGCCTTGAGCGCGGTTTCAACCGCCTCGACGCCCGTGTTCATGGGGAGGGCCTGCTCATACCCAGTGTAGGCACAGAGTTTCTCTAAGAATGGGCCCATTTTATCGTTGTGAAATGCCCTCGAGGTGAGGGTGACGCGGGTGAGCTGCTCTTGCGCCGCTTCGACGATGTGAGGGTGGAGGTGGCCTTGATTTACCGCCGAGTACGCGGAGAGAAAATCGTAGTATTCACGACCTTCCGCGTCCCAAACCCTGCATCCTCTGGCCTTTGAGATGACAACCGGTATTGGGTGGTAGTTGTGCGCGCAGTACTGGTTATCCAGGGCGATGTAGTCTTGGGATTTCATGCTGTCCTCCTAGGAAGAATACGGGCCTCATGCTGAGGCCCGTAAAGCAGTATATGTCGAAGAAGGACAGAACGGAAGAGTTAATAATAATTAACAGTATAGTAAATAATTATACAAATCAAAAGCCACGATCGCTCATGCTTTTGAAAAATCATACTCAAGCGAGCGCTTTGTCGCGTACTGCTCAAATCCAAGCTCTATGAGCTTGTCGAGGAGATCAGGATAGGCAAGGCCCCCATTCACGCACATCCGCGGGTACATTGAAATGGCGGTGAACCCGGGGATTGTGTTGATTTCGTTCAAGAACACCGAGCCGGTAATCTTCTCCACAAAGAAATCAACCCGCGCCATCCCCTTTATGGCCGCGTACTTGTAGGCAGCGAGCGCGAGACTCATGATCCTGTTTTTCGTCTCTTCGGAGAGCGGCGCGGGAATGAGGAGCGTGGCTCCCTGAGGATCTTTATATTTCGCCTCATAGTCGTAGAATTCATGCGTAGGTACTACTTCGCCTGGAGGAAATGCGAGTGGTCTGTTATTGCCCAGCACCGCGCACTCGATTTCGCGTGCCTCAACAAAGGCTTCGACGAGTGCGCGCTCAGACCACCTGAGTGCGGCTTCGATCGAAGATTTGAGTGTTTCCGCCGAATTCACCTTTGTGGCGCCTACCGAAGAGCCCGCGCATGAAGGTTTGATAAAGCAGGGCCAGCCAAAACGGGTCTCAATTTTTCTGGCGAGCGATTGGAAGTTTTCATTGACGATGTCGTCTTTCCCTACAGAAATGTAGTCGACAACCGGGAGCCCCGCGGAGAGCCAGAGGCGCTTGGAGACCTCTTTGTCCATTCCTACCGCGGAGCCGAGCACATCCGCTCCCACGTATGGAATGTCGGCTGTTTCAAGAAGACCCTGAATGGTGCCATCCTCGCCAAAGGTGCCGTGGAGCACTGGAAATACAAGATCGATCGGCAGTTTTTCGAGTTTGTTCCCAGACTCGAACCAGAGCCCGTCTCCGGGTACAGCAACGACTCGCTCAGATCTCTCCACTGTGGGGAGGGCACGCATTTGGCCCTGTTCAGCGGGAACGAAGGCCCATTCGGGCAGGTGTTGGAGGTACCATTCGCCACGTTTCGTAATCCCGATGGGGATGATGCTGTATTTCTTCTTGCTGAGGTGCGCGACGATACTTCCCGCTGAGATGAGCGAGACTTCGTGCTCTCCGGATTTTCCGCCGTATAGAACCGCGATTGTTTTCATCCTCTCGTTCCTTTCGCGCCGAATCCTATATCCGCCAGGATTGCGCGCGCGGTGCTTTCTTCATCGTAAGGGATACTATGATCCGCATATATTATCGAATTTTCGTGACCTTTTCCCAAGAGCAACACGAGATCTTTCGGACCCGCGAGCGAGAAGGCCTTCCGAATCGCGGTGGGACGATCGGGTATAAGGAAGAGCCGTTCGCCGCGCGGAAGCCGCGGGCAGCCCGACGCGATCTCCTCAAGCAGGGCCATCGGGTCTTCTCCCCGTGGATCTTCGTCGGTCAGAACGACGATGTCGCAGAATTCAGCTGCGATATGTCCCTGCTGTGGGCGTTTTGCCCTGTCGCGTTCTCCGCCTGAGCCAAACACACAGATGATTTTTCCCCGCGCGCCATGGCGCAGCGCGGGGAGAATTTCCATGAAGGAGGAAGGTGTATGCGCATAGTCGATAATCACTTCAAAGGGCTGTCCTTGCGCGATGCGCTGCATTCTCCCCCGCACAGGTTTGAGAGAGAGCAGGTAGGGGACAAACTGGCTCCAGTGCATCCCTGTGGCGGCAGAAACCGCGAGGAGCGCGCCGAGGGTATTCTGGACATTGAAGCTTCCGGGAAGCGCGATTGCCGCGTTGAGCTTGAGTCGTGCCTCCGCTTCGCGCGCGGATCCATCGCGACCGGATTTCTCCTGAGCGGAGCCCTCGATGATGAACGTTGATCCTTCGAAATCGCTTTCAATTTCGAGGGCGCGAAGGTCAGCTGCCGCACCTTTGCTCGAGTAGCTGAGACAGGGCGCCGAGGCGACCTGGGCGAAGAAGGCCGCGCTTGGGTCGTCCGCGCAGATGATGCCGCGAGGAAGGCAGGTACCTGCGTTACCGGGCTTGCGGGCTTCGCCGAGGCGCCGGAAAAGGTTCGCCTTGTCGCTTCGGTATTGCTCCCACGTACCGTGGAACTCAAGGTGCTCGTGGGTGACATTGGTGATGAGTCCAACGTCGAAATGCACGTGGGCGAGCCTCGCCGTGCGGGGCGAGAGCCCGTGGCTCGAAGACTCGACGACCGCGAATCGCAGGCCGTTATCGCGCATCTTTGCGAGCATCTCGTGAACCGAGGTCGCTTCGGGAGTTGTCTGGTGCTGAGGGTTGGGCCGTTCGCCTTCGCCGGTATCGGACATAACTGTCGAAAAGAATCCTGCTTTCAATCCTGCCGCGCGCAAGAGCTGGTAGATAAGCGAAACCGTCGTGCTTTTCCCTTCGGTCCCAGTGACGCCGATTACGCACAGCGAGTCGGAAGGGTCGTCGTAGAACATCGCCGCTGCCGCGGACATGGCGAGACGACAATTCTCAACTCGGATGAAGGCGACGTCTGACATGCCATCGGGCGCGGTGTCGATCGTATCCAAAATCGCGCCCTCATGGACCACCGCGACAGCGCCTTTTTTAAGTGCCGAAGAGATGTACTGTGTGCCGTTGGTGTGAATTCCTGGCAGCGCGAAAAAAATATTGCCTGGCGCGCATTCTCGGGAATCGTAGCAGAGCCCCGTCACCGTGTGCCCGATATTTCCATGCGCATCTAGCGCGTTGAGGGTATTGATTATTTTGCTTAGTGGCTTTGACATAGAGAGTCTGATACTATCACGCGCCGATCAGCCGTGCAATAAATGCCGTTCAGGTCGTTCTGTGTCTGCGGCTGACAATGCGCACACCGCACGCGGCAGCCGAGCTGAAATTGATCTCGGAGCGAATTGTGCGGTATACCAAAGCAGTGAGGTGAGTGCAATGTACAGTGTGAGAATTGAAGCGGATTTCGCGGCGGCACACAGAATCGTTCACTACAACGGCAAGTGTGAGCGTCCGCATGGACATAATTACCGAGTGCGCGTGTGGGCATCGGGTGAGGCGCTCGGAGAGGGCGGAATGCTCGTCGATTTTAGCCTCCTTAAAGGCGCGCTGAAGTCGCTCATCGATGAAAACCTCGATCATCGAGATCTCAATGAAATGTCGGTGTTCGCGGACGACCCGAGCGCGGAGCGGATCGCCGAATACATTTACCATAGTATGTGCGAAAAAGTGCCCCAGGCAGCCATTTCCGCGGTCGATGTGTACGAGACCCCGACTTCAATGGCGCGGTTCGCACCGTGAAATGCGTCGAATTGCCGCGATTCATTTTTGCGCGAACCTGGTTGTGAGAAGAAAAAGGAGCTCGGCGCCGCTAGATTTCAATCCCAGCTTTCGATGATAAACACAGTGTCGTCAGAGGGGAGCGCGGATGAGAACGCTTCACTCAATTTTTGGAGATTCGTCTTGCAGCCGAGGCGCATTTTAAGCGATACCTCGCTCAATGATGTATATATATGTATATCTTGCGCGGATTTTTTACGCCTTGAGTCTGGCGCGACCGCGAAATCGCGCTTATTGTCAATGGTGTTCAAGGTATAATGAATATCTGCCGCTTTCAGCCAAAGCTCAGTAAGCCGGGCAATGGTGTGCTCGTGCGAGATTGATGTAGTATACTTTAATGTACAGTATTCGGCATGAGAGGGCTTCTTCACGCATTCTATTCCGCCGAGCCCCACGATCGACCCTGGAAATTCACGGGGAATCGAACGCGACTGAGCGCTGAGCGATCGCAATCTGCTGGCCGCGAGCGCGACAACACGCTCAATGGCAGCGCGATCAGGGCCGTAAAGAGAGAAATATTTTAATCCACAGAATCCAAGCTGAGTATGTGGCTGCACTGTGCGCGTTGAGAGGACCGCGTCCCAGCGATCGTCCGGCAATTCAAGGCTGCACTCAAAGAGCGCTCGCTCCGCGTTCGGAACAAGGGAGGCGAGCGATCGCATGAGCCAGGAACGCTCGTATTCAGGAGTCGAGAAGGCCATGATCTCTCGCTCGATCACGCGTACAACGACAGGCTCAAAGAGCGATTTCGCTTCTTCTTGCGCGCGGATGGTAGAGATCGCACGCAGCGAACTCTCCTCGGGAGCCTTCGATCGCAAGGGAACGCTCGCGGCACGCGCAGAACCAGAGAATGAAGAACTAGCGAGCGTCGCGCGCGATTTTTCATAGTGCGATCGCAGGAGACGCCAATGATCCTCACTCTCGATAAAGGCGAACCGGGGGCGAT
>JAKALZ010000058.1:0-779 GCA_021813065.1 bacterium | reverse complement strand
TCGGGGTTTTTTCTTCGAGAAGCTCTAAAAAAGAGCTCGAAGCGCGCAATTGCGCTTCGAGCGTGGCGCTTGAGCCTCGAGGCATGCGCGTATCGTAGACGTAGCCGTGATCGGGGCAGGCGAGGATCCATCTGTACGCGAGAGAACCCGCGAGAGACAGCACCTGATCTGCCCAGTAGTCTTCGAATGTCGCGGCGAGCCTATACTCTATGTTCACGCCCGAGCATATCTCCTCGAGTTGGCGGGAGATGCCGGAGAGCTGATCCTTGTTCGAGGCGAGAGGAGCGAACTGGAGCGGAGTGAAAGGCAACCGCACGAGGTATCCCGCGGAGACGATAATCCTCGTTCGGGCGCGCGAGTTGCCTCTCATGCTCGAAAGTGCCTCGATGAATCGTGCGAATTCAGCGAAGTCGCTTTCTTTTTCGAATCCTGAGATGATGTAAAAGAGTTTGAGTTCACGCGCGTCCCGAGCAATAATGTCGGACGCTGATTTTTGAACTTCGTCGCGCGTGATTCCTTTTCGAAAATAATGCCGCATGCGATCCGAAATTCCTTCGATACCGAGGGTAAAAGACCGCTTGCCAGCAGCGATCTCCGCGCTGAGCAAGGTCGGACTGCGAGCGAGCACATCGAGGCGTTGGCTCATGAGTGAAACTCGCATAAAAGAGCGCCCGAGCGCTGGAATGATGCTCTCTACGCTGTGGTGCATATTGAAGTTGTAGCTAAAGAGCTCCACATCGGCGGCTCCTGTCGACTTTTTCAGCGCGCGCGCGGCGGAA
>JAKALZ010000057.1 GCA_021813065.1 bacterium | reverse complement strand
CTCCTCGCTCGATGGAAAAGGTGACGCCTTTGACCGCTGGAACGACAACTTTGCCGAGAAGATAGTCTTTCTTAACGTTTTTCAGTTGAATGATGGGCATGCCATTACTCCCCGCCTTAAAAATGCAGATTACTCGGTGAAAAAATAGCGATTTCGATGGAGTGTGGCAATACAGATCAAAAACAAACGATGATATTTAATTAAAATTAATAATTAAGAATGCTTGCCTTTTGTTCACATCGCGTGGATAAAGGTCCGCCAAATGGATTGCCGCGCGGCAATGGATCAAGATGCCGCGCAAAGCATTCCGGCGCAAAGAACCTTAGAGTCCCTCAGGCGTGGTTTGTCCTCTAGGGCCAGCTTCGTGAGCATCGATCTCTGCTTTGATTACTTCAGCGAGGCGCTTTACGCCCGTTTCGATCTGTTCAAAATTCGAGTAGGAGAAGTTGATACGCATGGCGTTCATCTCAGGCTCGTCGAAGTAGAACGCGCTTCCCACGACATAGGCTACTTTCTTCTCGATCGCCTTGTAGAAAAGCTTTTCCGTATCGATATAGTGGGGCAGCGAGAGCCAGAGGAAGAGGCCGCCCTCGGGCTTCGTCCAGGTGAGATCGAAGCGTTTCGGCATGTACTCCTCGAATTTTTCGAGCATGAAATTGCGTTTATCGCGGTAGATCGCGCAGGTCCGCTCGATTGTTGTTCGAAGCTTACCGGTCGCCATGAACTCGGCGATCATCTTCTGGGTGAGCACGCTCGTGCACAAGTCCATCGCCTGCTTCGCGACCACCATCTTCTGGATCACGTCCTCGCGGGCGATGACCCATCCGATGCGTGTCCCAGGCGCCAGGATTTTAGAGAATGTCTTGAGATTGATCACGATGCCGAGATTCCGCATGCTTTGCTCGAGCTGATAGATTGAGGGGATCGACTCGCCGAGAAAACGAATTTCGCGGTAGGGCGAGTCCTCGACGATTAAGAGGCCTTCGCGGTAGGCGAACTCAATGATCGCGCTGCGCTTCTCCGCGCTCCAGCAGATGCCTGAAGGGTTTTGGAAGTCGGGGATGAGGTAGATGTATTTGATGCGTTTTCGCTGGCTCTTCGCCCGCTCGTAGCGTTTTTCGAGTTCGACCATGTCGAAACCGTCGTTCGAGGCGCTGAAGGGAATTCCCAATACCTTCCCTTGATACGACTGGATTGCCTGGATCGCGCCGACATAGGTGGGGCGGCCTGCGATGACATAGTCTCCCGGATCGAGGAATATCTTAGGGAGCATGTCGAGGGCCTGCTGGCTTGCCGAGGTGATGAGGAGGTTCCGCATGCCGAGGGACAGGCCCTGGGCTGATTCGTACTCGACGAGTCTAGCCTTGAGATCGTTGTCGCCCTCAGTGGTGCCATATTGCAGCGCGATATTGCCGAATTTTTCGAAAACCCTGTCGCTCGCTTCGCGGAGCTCCTGGACCGGGAAGGTTTCTGGCGCGGGAAGTCCGCCCGCGAAGGAGATGATGTCGGGCTGGTTCGTGAGCTTCAGCAACTCGCGGATCACGGACTTTTTCATAGAGCGGGCATTGCTGGACAAGAACGTTGAGAGGTCCTGCATGGGTAGATCCTCCTCGGCACTCAGATTTCTGCCACATCTTATCGCGGAAAAGGGCAACCGTAAATAGCGCATTTCAATATTTCAAGATGGCGTTTCGATAGTTGAAACTATTACGCCGCTCTTGCCGCATTTCTGCCGGTAGTATACTGTTGAGAGCTGTTCATCGCAATAAACAGACTCCATCGAAGGAATGCGCGTATGCCACTCAACTGCGGGATCGTGGGACTGCCCAATGTGGGAAAGTCAACAATTTTTTCTGCCCTCACGAGGGCAAAGGCCGAAGCGGCGAACTATCCTTTCTGCACGATCGACCCGAACGTGGGCATTGTACCGCTTCCCGACAGACGGCTCGATCAGCTCTGCGAAATATTCAAGCCGAAGCGGCGCGTCCCGGCGGTTGTTGAATTTGTCGATATCGCGGGGCTCGTACGCGGGGCCTCGAAAGGAGAAGGGCTCGGCAATCAGTTCTTGTCCCATATCCGCGAGGTTGGCATGATCGCGCACGTGGTGCGCTGTTTCGACGATCCCGACGTGATTCACTGCGCGAACCGTGTCGATCCCGCCGATGATATCGAGGTGATCCACACCGAGCTTGCGCTCGCGGATCTCGACAGTCTCGATCGCAGGCTTGACAAGCTGGGCAGGCAGCTCAAGGTCCAGGATGCCAACCTTAAGAAAGACACCGAAAAAGAGATCGCGGTGCTCCAGAAAGTTCGTCCCGCGCTCGAAGAGGGAAGGCCGGCGTTTACGGTAGGACTCGAAGCCGAAGAGCTGGAGTTCGCGCGGCGAAGCTTCCTCATCACCCTCAAGCGCGAGCTATTCGTGTGCAATGTCGATGAATCAGGTGTGCACGGGAACGCGTATGTCGAAACTGTAAAAGCGATCGCGGCGAAGCAGGGTTCCGAGGCGGTCGTGATCTGCGGGAAATTCGAGGCTGAACTGGCCGACATAGAAGACGCGGGGGAACGCACGGAATTTTTGAGGGGTATTGGGCTCGAAGAGCCCGGGCTCGCCTCGCTTGCGCACGCGGCATACAGGCTGCTCGATCTGCGCACCTTTTTCACCGCGGGCGAGGATGAGTGCCGGGCATGGACCATCCGCGAGGGCGCCAAGGCCCCCGAGGCCGCCGGCGTCATCCACACAGACTTTGAAAAAGGTTTCATTAAGGCGGAAGTCTATCACTATGACGACCTCATCCAATATGGCACAGAGCAAGCGGTGCGCGCGGCAGGCAAGATGCGCCAGGAAGGCCGCGAGTATACCGTGAGGGATGGCGATATCATGTTTTTCAAGTTCAATGTCTAGCGCGCCTCGCGTATCTCGCATATCTCGCGCGTCTCGGGAGTGGTCCCTTTTTGAAGGTTTTCCAGCAGTGAGCGCCGAGAATCCGGCCGCGCGCTTTCTCGTGCTCGGGTCGTTCCCTTCGGTGCGCTCCGCGTTAAAAGGGGAGTATTACGGGCACGAACGCAATCATTTCTGGCCTATTCTCTTCTGGTACGCGGGGCAGACAATCGAGGGCCGGAGCTACGCGGAAAAATGCGCCCTCGCGGCGGATCTCGGCATCGTCATCTGGGACATGGTTCGGTCATGTCGGAGAACGAACAGCTCTGATGCGGATCTCGAGGTCCTCGAGCTCAATGATGTGCGCGCCTTTCTTGCGGCGCGTCCTTCCATTTCGCGAATCGGACTCAATGGCGGACTCGCCACGACGTTATTCCTTGGAGCGATTGTGGCGCGCGGCCAAAAAGCCAGCGCCACGGAAACGCGCGAGGTCAAACAAGCTCTCTCCTTAACGGGAGGCATCACCCGGCTATGGATCGCGGATCGCGAGTGTCGCGTGTTCCGATTGCCCTCGACGAGTCCCGTGCCCACGGACCGATTTCGCACGATCGATGACAAGAAGCCCCTGTGGGAGCGGTTCTTGCGAAACGACGCTCTTGAGAATTCCGTACCATAGAGACTCCGGGGCGCGGGAACGCGATAATTTAGCTATACATCTGTCAAGCATACTTGCCTCTATGGCGCTCGTCGCGGTATGATTTCAGCGCAATGGACAAGCTCATCATCAGAGGCGCGCGCGAACACAATCTGAAGAATATCGACCTCGAGCTCCCCCGCAACAAGCTCATTGTGATCTCGGGGCTCTCAGGTTCAGGCAAGAGTTCGCTCGCGTTCGATACGATTTTCGCCGAGGGGCAGCGGCGCTATGTGGAATCCCTTTCCGCCTATGCCCGCCAATTTTTGGGGCGCATGGACAAGCCCGATGTCGACTATATCGAGGGCCTATCGCCCGCGATCTCTATAGAACAGAAGACGACCACGCGGAACCCGCGCTCGACTGTCGGCACAGTCACTGAGATTTACGACTACCTGCGCCTGCTCTTCGCGAGGATAGGGATTCCTCACTGCCCTTCCTGCGGCAGGGAAATACGCGAGCAGAGCGTCGACCAGATTCTCGATGTGATTCTTTCGTGGCCGACGGGAACGAAACTCCAGGTTCTCGCCCCTGTGATCCGCGCGCAAAAGGGAGAACACCACAAAGTCCTCGAAGACGCGCTCAAACAGGGTTTTTTGCGCGCGAGGATCGATGGCGACTTTGTGGATATCGAGGAACCGCCCGCGCTCGAAAAGCAGAAAAAACACACGATCGAGCTCATTGTAGACCGCATTCGCCTCTCGGAGGAGAGCAGAAGGCGCGTCGCCGAAGCTGTGGAGACCGCGCTCGGCATCGCGGACGGCATTGTGACGGTGATCCGAGACTTCGAGGACGCGCAGAAGGAAGAGTTTTTCAGCCAGAAGGGCGCCTGTCCGGTATGCGGCATTTCGCTTCCGGAAATGGAGCCGCGGCTCTTTTCGTTCAACGCCCCCCAGGGCGCCTGCCCCGAGTGCGGCGGCCTCGGCATGAACATGGAATTCGATCCCAACCTCATCATCCCAGATAAAAGTCTCTCCTTCAACGACGGAGGCTGCGTGCCCTACAATCCCCAGTCGGCCTGGAACCACTCGCGCTTCGAGGCGCTCGCGCACCACTATCACTTCAGCCTCGACACGCCCTTCGAAGACCTCCCTGAGCATGTGATGCAGGCAATTCTCTATGGAAGCGACGACGACATCAAAGTGCGCTACGAAAACAAAGACAAGACTGGCCACTTTGAGTATCAGTCTAAATTTCCCGGCATCCTCGCCGACATGAAGCGCCGCTATCGCGAGTCTTCGAGCGACGACATCAAGGACTGGTTCGAAACCTTCATGATCGAGAAGGAGTGCGAGGTCTGCCACGGAAAGCGGCTGCGGCCCGAGGCGCTCGCGGTGACAGTAGGGGATAAGAACATTTTCGACATCTCGCGCATGCCGGTGGGGGAATCGGCGCGCTTCTTCGAATCGATGAAGCTCTCTGACACCGACGCCCAGATCTCAAAGCTCATATTTAAGGAAATTGTCGCCCGGCTCGGATTTCTCCGGAATGTTGGCCTCGATTATTTAACGCTCGAGCGCAAGGCTTCGACGCTTTCGGGCGGCGAGGCGCAGCGCATCAGGCTGGCCACACAAATCGGAAGCTCCCTCGTCGGCGTGCTGTATATTCTCGACGAGCCTTCGATCGGCCTGCATCAACGCGATAATCAGCGACTCATCGACACGCTCACCTACCTGCGCGACTTGGGCAACACGCTCATCGTGGTCGAACACGACGAACAGACGCTGCGCACCGCGGATTACCTCGTCGACCTTGGGCCAGGCGCGGGCGAACACGGCGGGTACGTGGTTGCCCAAGGCACGGTTCCCGAGGTGAAAGCAAACACCAAAAGCCTCACGGGCCAGTACCTCGCGGGCACTTTGACGATCGATATACCGAAAGTGCGGCGCAAGGGGAATGGCGAGTTCATTACGCTCGTTGGCGCGCGCCAGCACAACCTCAAGAACATCGACGTCAAGATTCCTCTGGGAAAATTCGTGTGCATCACGGGAGTGTCGGGCTCCGGCAAGAGCACGCTGCTCTCGGATGTGCTCTATCCCGCGATTTCCAACCGTATCATGCGCTCATCGCTGAGGGAAGGCGAGTTCGACAGCATCCGCGGCCTTGACTGCATCGACAAGATCATCAACATCGACCAGAGCCCCATCGGGCGCACGCCGCGCTCCAATCCCGCCACCTACGTTGGCGTCTTCACGCCGATCCGCGAACTCTTCGCGAGCCTTCCCGAATCGAAGGCACGCGGCTGGAAGCCGGGGCGCTTCAGCTTCAACGTGAAGGGCGGACGCTGCGAACACTGCCAGGGCGACGGCACCATCAAGATCGAGATGAACTTTCTGCCCGACGTCTACATTACCTGCGAAGTGTGCCACGGCAAGCGCTTCAACGCGGACACGATGGATGTGCGCTTCAAGGGAAAGAACATCGCTGACGTCCTCAACATGACGATCGAGGAAGCGCGCGAGTTCTTCGCCCACATCCCCTCAATCGCGCATAAGCTCCAAACCATGCTCGACGTGGGCCTCGGCTACATCCGGCTCGGGCAGTCCGCACTGACGCTCTCAGGCGGAGAAGCGCAGCGCGTAAAGCTTTCGCTTGAGCTCGCCAGGCGGGCGACAGGGCGAACCCTCTATTTTCTCGACGAACCTACGACAGGCCTCCACTTCGCGGACGTGCGTCAGCTGCTCGAGGTCATTCACCGTCTTGTGGATACCGGCAACACCGTGGTGATGATCGAGCACAACCTCGATATCATCAAACAGGCCGATTGGGTCGTCGATCTTGGCCCCGAAGGTGGCGACAAGGGTGGGGAAATCATCGCTGAGGGTACTCCCGAGACAATCGCCGCGTGTGAAAAATCGTTTACGGGACACTATCTCGCGCCTATGCTGAAGGCATAATCGGCGTCGCGGAGAATCTTGCCAGTCGCGGGCTCTTCCATATACGATACAGTTCGATGCGGCGCGCGATTGGCATATTCTCTCTGCTCCTTGCGGTGCTTGTGCCTCTGTGGGCGCAGGAAAAACCCGCACAAGAGAGTGGTACACAGAGTGCGGCGTCGTCCACATCGTCATCGGACGATCTTAATTCCAAAACCCTCCGCTTCCGCATCGCCTCCGCGACACTCTACGAGCTCCGCGATCTCGCGACTCAGTATAACCTCTCCGCTGAGGGGAGCGCCGATGAGCTGAGAGCGAGGCTATACGAGCATTTCGGTTTCACCCCAGTCGCCGCGCCATCCGGCGATGTCGCGATGAGCATTGAGCGCGCGACGGGCGCGGAGTTCTTCACGCTTGAGAACGGCACTAAAGAAATAAGGCTCAAAGGACCTTTGGAAATACGATTCGTGGACTCGCAGGGGACCGTGCACAGAATCTCCGCCCAGTATGTGGTATACAACCGCGACACCAAAGTTGTGCAGGCCTCAGGCGGAGTTGAATACACGCGTGAATCGAAATCGAGAACCGACACCTACAAGGGCGAATCCATCGCGGTTAACCTCGATGACTACTCAGGCGTGTTCGTCGATGGTTCGTTCAACATGGAGCCCTCGAGTGCGGGTGGAAGAACCCTGATCGTTCGATTCGGTTCTCTCATATCGAGATCGGAAGAGATACTCGCGCTCGCGGACGGCTCCCTTACCGCCTGCGACGCCATCGATCCGCATTACCTCTTGCGCGCGAAAAAGGTGTGGCTCTTCAGCTCAGGCGACTGGGCTGTGGCGAACGCGACACTCTATATCGGGAAAATACCTGTGTTGTGGCTGCCATTCTTCTATTACCCCTCAAAAGCATCGATGTTCCATCCAACCGCGGGTTTCCGATCTCGAACAGGCGGATACTTGCAGACAACCACGTATATCGTTGGGCAGCAGGGTAGCGACACGCGGAAATCATCCGCGCTGTCGGTGAATCAGGGCGCGCTCGGTTCGTTTGGGACTTATATTTCTCAGACTAAGGCAAAGGTTGAAAATCCGGATTCTCCGCGGATCGCCGTATTAGCAGACGCGTATTCTTCGCTCGGGCTCTTCGCCGGTTTGCGCGGAAAGGTGGCTTCGAACGCGCCAATTAATCTGAGCTGGCTCGCCGCCGCAGGACTCTCACGCTCGATTTTTCTTGAATCGACGGGCTACTACTCGCCATTCGACGCGGCCGGCGCGTATAGCTCAGTGTGGAACAGATGGAATCTTGCTTCGCTCTATCTCCCGCTTCGAATCGCGGCTGATTTTGAAGCGTCTTCAAAATCAACTTCCGCAGGTTTGTCGTGGAACGTCAGCGTGCCTTTTTATTCAGACCCATTTGTGGAACAGGACTTTTTAGACAGGAATGAGTCGACCGATTTCTTTTCGATTTTTGGGGGAGCAAGGACCGCTTCGATCTCCGAGCGGATCGCATTGACACAGAAGTTGAGCATGACGGGAACTTGGAAGGGAAGCGGTAGACCCGACGCCGCGAATCTCTCTCTCAGCAATCTCTCGGCCTACCTCAACTGGAGGAACAAGTCCGCGTCGACGAGCGGGCTCGACAGCAACCAGCTTAGGCTCTACGCCGTCGATCCGCAGCGGCACTTTTTGTATCCCGATGTCGCGCGTCCTCTCGACGCGACTTTTTCAGTTTCCAAAACCTTCATAAAAAACGATGCGGCATCACTCGCTTGGACAAACTCGAATTCGACGTATGTCGAGGATAGATTTTACAGTCTTTCGTGGTTGAAACCGCAGGGTGTGGATTTTAAGAGCTGGTACTGGCTCTTAGGCGCGAGGGAGGCCGCGAATCTCAATGGATCGTACTCGATCGCGAAGGCGGGACTTACGTTTCAGGCAACACCGGGTCTCGCGGGTCAAGCTCAGTACAGACCCTATTTATTCGATGAGCGCGGAAGTCCAACGACTGTACACCCCTTCAGAATAGCGGACTATGGCTACAGCGCGGCGAACTGGAGCGCCGGAACGAGCGCGGCGTGGGCTCCATTCGCAAACTCGAAGGTATTTTCCGCCTCGCGCCTTCAGTACAGTATCGCGGGCAAAATCGCAAAGGTCGATTACCAGGGCCTCGATGGAACCAGTGTCGACGCGAAACCCATCTACGCGCTCACCTGGCTGACGTGGAACAGCACCATGATTACGGACCACTCGGTGCTCGCTGAACTCGCGGCGAAGCTAGGAACGACCTCTGAGCGTTTGAGTTTCAAGGCTTCCTTGCCACCGCTGCTTGAGTCCTACAGTATCGGCGCTTCCTCCTCCGCGGGTATTGGAAGTCTGGGCGCGAGCTATATACTCTCTCGAGCCACCGCGACTTCGGATCTCAGTTCAAGCGCGCTTTCAGGCAATGCGGTGCTCAAACCAAGTCCCAATCTCCGCTTCTCCGCGAACGCGTCGTGGGATTTCGACACGCAAGCCCCCTTAAGCGTGAGCGCCGACGCGACGGTGTGGTCGTTCTACACTCGATTTGTGGCGCAAAAGGCATACGGGTACATCTTCAAGGGCGGAACGTGGATCCAGGATGGAACTCAATACTTCCGCCCAACCACATTTAGCGCAACCTGGAAACCAATGCTTCGCCTCGCTCCAGAACAGCAGGATGCCACCAGGGTAGGGTGGTATCTCGAGGCCGATGGCTCGCTCTCCTTCAGCCAAAATTTTATTCAGTACACGAATGCCACTATTGGAACTAGCCTGAGCTTCAGCGTCAAGAACTCTGCGGGGCTGTCGTTGAGTCTCTCGCTCTCTTCGCTCAACAGCTCCGC
>JAKALZ010000056.1 GCA_021813065.1 bacterium | reverse complement strand
GCAACCTTCGGTATCCGCGTGCTCGGATATTATCGATATTTCAAGGATTCCGCGGGCAAAGATACAGACTATACAGCAGCTATTTTGAAAGGGGGAATCGATGAGTTCGATCGCGATATTTGGGGCAGGTAGAATATCGAGAGGATTTCTCGCCCACTTGCTTTCACTCGCGCGCCGCGATTTCTATTTTATTGAAAAGGACAGGAATCTCGTAGAGAAGCTGAACGCGCGGAAACAATATTCAATACACGTCATGGGACATTCTGAAAAAGATTATATTGTAAATAAATATAATGCATATATAATTGATGATATTGATCAATATTTTTCACGAATTATTGAGTCGGATCTCATCTTTACTTCGATCGGCGGGCAGAATCTATCCAGCATCGCGCCTATTATCGCCAGAGCGATCGCGGCTCGCCGCGCCGAGGGCATCGAGAGAGAAGCCAACATCGTCACCTGCGAAAACTGGATACAACCCGCGATCAAGCTCAAAGCCGCGGTTCTTGACCTTCTCGACGAAGGTACGCGCGCGTACGCCGAATCGAAGATCGGTTTTTCCGAATCGGTCGTACTGAGGTCCGCCACCGACGCGGAGCACGAACGGCTGGCTAAAGATCCGCTTGTCGTCAATGTCCAGGATTACTGGATTCTGCACATCGACGCGGCGACCGTAAAAGGAAGCTTGCCGGCTATCGAAGGTTTCGAGCTCAGAAAGAACTTTGCGGGCATGCTCACAAGGAAACTCTATACTTACAACGCCGCGAACGGCACCGTTTCCTACCTGGGCTATCTAAAAGGCTACTCGACCATTTATGAGGCGATTCAAGATCCCGACATTCTAAAAATTGTCATGGAAGTGTATGAGGAAACATCGCGCGCGCTCTCGAAGGAGTTCAACATATCCTACGAGGAGCAGTACGCGTTTTCCATGACTTCGCTCGCCAAACTGCGAAGCCGCGATATCGTCGATTTCATCGTGCGGAACGCGCGAGACCCAATCCGGAAACTCGGTCCAGAAGATCGATTGGTGGGCCCAAGCCTTATGGCCCTGAAATATGGAATCGAGCCATCCGGCTTAGCCGCTGGAATCGCCGCCGCCCTGTTCTTCGACAATCAGAACGACGAAAGCGCGGTCAGATTGAAATC
The DNA here is from genome assembly GCA_021813065.1 of bacterium. Classification (GTDB taxonomy): domain Bacteria; phylum Spirochaetota; class Spirochaetia; order Treponematales; family Rectinemataceae; genus Rectinema. The sequence continues at coordinate 8,262 of JAKALZ010000056.1, read as the reverse complement.
CATCAGGCTCGCGAAGGGAATCGAATACATCCTCGATTCGATCTGCGGCCTCGCTGATTATCCGGCGTTTAAGAAATGTATCCACGAGAAAGTCGGATACCTGAAAGCCAGTGGGTGGATCAAGCGCATGGAGTGAGGAGGGCAGAGCGGAGGCGGAGATGGACAGGATCATTGTCGGGATTGTGGAGGGGAGAACTACTTCTTTTAAACACGAGGTGTTGTATCCTAAGCACGCTCCCAGTTCATGAGAATTGAGAAATTCAAATCAAGAGTAAAAAGGGCATATTCTTTCTACTGTTTCTTCGAGAAACCTCAGTTGATACTCTACTATTTTGCTAAATATTCTTGCTTGATCGCTGATTTTAAGGTAGCCTCGGCCACTGCATAATCTTTGCACATTTACATCTTAGAACTGGAACGGGAGATTATCATGGGGCACCTTGGTGTACGGAGACTGTGTAGTATCGTGGCTCTATTTTTATCGGTTTCTCTATTGTTTGCAGAAGAAAAACGTGCAGCGCTTATTATTGGGAACGGCGCATACACAGAGATTCCCAAACTAAATAATCCTGTAAATGACGCACATGATATTGCGGTGGTACTTAAAAGCCTTGGATTCGAAGTGATCGAAAGGACCGATGTAGACTTGGAGGATATGGAACAATCTCTCAAATCATTCAAAAAATTATTACCTGGTCTAGATGTCGCGTTGTTTTTTTATTCTGGGCATGGAGTGCAAATCCAAGGTGAAAACTACCTCTTGCCTGTTGGCGAGCGGTTTTCAAGTGAATCCACAGTACGAAGTCGCGCGGTTTCTGTGGGCCAGGTACTAGACATTATTCGAGACGCACAAGTTCCTACCGCGCTCATTTTTCTGGATGCGTGCAGAGATAATCCTTTTACAGGCTGGACCAGAGGAGGGCTTCGCGGATTATCTGTAGTCAAGGCACCTCCGAAAATTGAAACAATGATCTCGTACGCAACGGAACCTGGGGAAACAGCGAATGATGGAAGTAGTCGAAATAGTTTCTTTACTTCAGCGCTTTTAAAGAGCATCCAAAACCCCAGCTATGAAATAGCTGATCTCATGCGTCAAGTTCGAGCCGATGTGATGCAGGCTACAAACGGAGAACAGCGCCCTCGAATCGATATTGGACTTTCAAAGCCATTTTATTTTAATCTCGCACATGAAACAGTACATCCAAGTATCATGTCTACTGAAGATAAGAATTCTAAGCCCCTTCAACAGGTCGAAAGTCAAAGTGAATCAGAAAATAATGCTACCTACATTCAGCCAAAATCTCAGCAATCAATTGTCCAGAATTCACCTCAGTCGATTCCGAAAGGTTATTTTGGCCTTGGCTCAACGAAGGATGAAGTGATTCGCGCCATGGGCACACCACGAGGTATTTCAGTCTATGCGTCATTAGGAAAAGAGACGTGGAGCTATTCGTATTCAACGATAGACTTTGACAGACGAGGAAGAGTTGTGGGATGGGACGATGTGGCGAAAGTTCTGCACTTGCGGTAAGCAATGAATGCACACAGAGGACAAGCTTATTAGTCATTCGGGAGCCTATTGAATATCCGATAATTTCCATCGAGACGAAGTCTTTGACGCCGGACAAGCAGAGCCGCACCTCATCGATATGGATGCAGGTGATATCAGTCTTATAGACTCACCAAGGTTTGTCGACTTTGAAATTTTATTCATGGGCTTTTCGAATCATCAGCCTCAAAACGGCGTCACCCCTGGATTGCGGCGATATAGGGCGATTCCTTTTGGTGTAGAAGCCACTTCTGTATATCCTGAGAGTCCGGGCAAGAAATCTAAAAGACGCGCACGCTCGCTTACAGCGCTGAAATAAAATAAATCACAAAGTTACATTGACTCCTCATATTGCCCGTGCTATAGTTTTTTTCAGAAAGAAAGTAATTAGCAACAAAACGATTGCATTTTAGGAGGCATAAGGTGAAAAGACTTATAGTTCTCGTTGTCGGCATGCTCGCGGCAGTGACTGCCTTCGGGCAGAGTGCCGTGGATACTTCGTATCCAATTGGCAGCGTTATAGGAGACCCGCTTCCGAGCGCTCCTGCCCTCGCGCCTCGAGGGCCCTTTGCGGTGGGAGTGACAACGCTTGAGATGGTCAACCCGAACCAGGTGGATATCCTCGCATCGATCGCACAGAAAGCCAATGTTGTCTCGGATCGTCATTTGAAAGTGGAAGTGTGGTATCCCGCGGTCGTGAATCCTGGACAGGCGCAGATTACGCAGTACACAGAATTTCTCGGGCGAGCCGACCAGCCAGGAACCCTTATTGCCTTTAAATTTACCGGGCGAGCCGTGCGGGATGCGACTCCGGATACCTCCCAGAACCCCTATCCGCTTGTGGTGATTTCGCACGGTTATCCTGGTTCGCGGTATATGCTCTCCTACCTTGGCGAAAATCTTGCTTCCAAAGGCTATGTCGCAGTGGCAATTGGTCACACTGACTCGACATATGAAGATGTCGGCAGCTTTGTCAGCACGCTCGTCAATCGCTCTTTCGACCAACGTTTTGTCATAAGCGAGATGCTCAGGCTCAGCGCTTCCGATTCTAAGTGGAAAAACCTCTGCGATCCTTCTAAAATCGGCCTGGTGGGGTACTCTATGGGTGGGTATGGTGCGCTTCGTAGCAGGGGCGCCGGATGCAATGATATGGCAAAAGCCTATGCTGGAGATTTCGCTGCTCCAATACTCGCTTCGCCCACAGACGCTGGCGATCCACGCATTAAGGCCACGGTGCTTTTTGCGCCATGGGGCGGCACGCTCGGAACGAACCCCACAGGCCTCTGGGATCAGAATTCGCTCGCGAAAATCACTATTCCTACTCTTTGGATTGCGGGCTCGCAGGATGATGTCGCCGGCTACAAGGGCATCGTCAACCTCTTCAATGCGTCGGTCAATTCCAAGCGATATCTCCTGACCTACGACAACGCCCTCCACAATGTCGCTCCGAACCCTGCTCCCCCAGAAGCGGTGACCCTCGCGCAGTACTACCGATGGGCCGATCCCGTCTGGGATTCCCGAAGAGTGAACAATATCAACGAGCACTTTGTAACCGCCTTCTTTGATCTCTATCTCAAAGGCGACGCGAATTCTGGAGCCTATCTCAATGTGCCGGTCGAAAACTCAAATGACGGCGTGTACGCCCTCAACAAAGACGGTACTAAGGCACCCAACTTCAGCTATTGGCCAGGCTTTCCTCCACGCACAGGCCTCGGCCTCCATCTGCGCGAAGTTACTCCTTAACGAGCACCGCGTGTAGAAAAGCGCAGATAAAAGGCGTATAACAAAAGTTGCATAACAAAAGGCACATATCGAAAGCCAGCCCACCACGCGATGGGCTGGCTTTTATTTGGGGAGGGGACAACGATTATGCATCAGCTACTGCCATGAGGCTTCATGCATCGATCGCGTCTGGCCCCACACATCGATCTCCCGACAGATTGCCATCAATTCAACCTTACCTTGTACGAAAGTGTGAGCCCCGCCACCCCATTCTCGAACGAGGGCACAAAGCTTATCCCCGCCAGGTAGTTCAGCGACTGCTTCAGGGTAGAGTTGTACCGCGCTGTCCAGGTAAAAGGCCGAATTATCTCAAATATCCTCGAACCGACGACCACGACATAGCCAAAGGTCATGAGTCCAAGCCCTTTTGTGGAGTAGGTATATGGATATGAGTACATAGAGCTTGCGTAGGTGCTTGCACCAATAATGACCGAACCGAGTCCGAGGAGGTCGCCAGTCAGCGCAATCGCGCCGCCCGTACTGTCGCCTTCGATAAACGACCCAATGCCAGCTCCAACAATGAAGTTCACAAGAAAGGGAACCCATTGATCTTTCTTATACTCGCTATAGAGCGCCATTTTCTCAGTCGAAGTGAGATTCTGCGAAATCCCTTGGATCTTGCCTTGATTCTTGAAGAGGTCACTCTTGATCATCCCTGAGATCGACGAAACCGAACCATCGTCCGCAAATACGACCATGGCGAGACACAGCAACACCAGTACGGAAACTATCCTTTTCATATATCCTCCTACGACGAAAAAAGATTGAACGAACGCGCAGGCCCGTGGGGCCACTTTTTTCTATCATTTTGTATTTTTTGAACTCAGAGCGGGGCTCATTTCCAGAGTCTGCGCAGGTATAAAGTTAGCAAACGCCATGCCAACTGCATGAGAATTCGACACTATCTCTGGATTATCCTTACAGATCAAAGATTTTCTAATTATTGAGGGCGACGCAGGGGTCGACAAAGATCGACAAAGGTCGGCACAAGGCGCCGCGTTTTGCCACAATCGTGCCAAAGGTTACTAATAACCGTAACAAAAGGTACGTTAGTTCAGAGTACCCAGCTCGCTCGCGCGAGTGCGCGCAACCATTTGCGCACGATTTCAACGAAAACGGAGCAAATGCACAGCCAATTTCAGGAGTAACAGACTTTTGAAATTGGCTCAATTCCCTTACTTTTTATCTGGCACGATTCCTGCATGGATGGTAGCATGTACGTTATGTCAAGAAAGATTCTGATAACGTTCGTGGGGATGAAGGATCCCTACCCAACCGACGATGAAATCCCGGGGCCTATTTTTTCTCTTGTAAAAATTCGTCCCTTCGACGAACTCTATCTGCTCTGTTCGAACGCGGGCGCGGTGGAGCGCGCCAAGGATCTTGAGAATGAGCTTCGCGGCGAGCACATACCCGCGCGGATCAACATTGTCGATTTTCCTATAACAGATGTCATTTCCTACGAGGAAATTTGGCAGCGGCTCGAGTCGGTGCTGGCAACCATCGATCAGACGATGTCCTCACAGACAAATGAGTGGTCATTCCTCCTCGATTCCGGCACGCCGCAGATGAAATCGTGCCTCTTTCTCGCCGGCAAGACCGGCGCCTACAAGACGCGGATTCTCCAGGGAATTCCACCATGCTATGCGCAGGGCACCTATCGCGTGCGGGACATCACCGACGCGACTCCCTCACTGCCGGTGCAGCGCTTACGCCACGCTCATCAAACGCTTTTTCAGGGCGAGCCCGATTCAGGATTGTTGCGGGAGTTGGTACCCGAGTTTCAAGCGCGACCAGCTGAAAAGGCGCCTCCCACGGCAAATATGGTGCCTGCTCAATCGACGATCGTCGCCAAAAGTCACGGTTTGATCGACGCCCTCGCACGCGCTGAACGCGCGGCAAAGTACCGCGAGCCTGTGCTCATCCTCGGCGAAACCGGCACCGGAAAAACCATGCTCGCGCGCACCATCCACGACCAGAGCCCACGTGCCGACTCCCCCTTCATCGAACTCAACTGCTCAGCCATACCAGAAGGTCTTGCCGAAAGCACGCTCTTTGGCCACGAGCGTGGCGCCTTCACGGGCGCCGATCGTTCAAAAAGCGGCGCGCTCCGCTCAGCGGACAAAGGAACACTCTTCCTGGACGAGATTGGCGATCTCCCGCTGTTTGTCCAAGCCAAGCTTCTCAAAGCAATCGAGGAACAGCGTTTCTATCCCGTAGGATCGGATCGTGAAGTATCGGTCGATGTCCGCCTCATCGCGGCCACCAACAGCGACCTAAAAAGGAAGATCGATCAAGGCACATTCCGCCGCGACCTCTATGAGCGCCTCAATGTCATCGCCATCACCATTCCTCCATTGCGCGAACGCACCCAAGATATCGAAGCGCTCATCCACAAAACCCTGACACAGTGGAACCAGGCCTACGGCGAGCGTAAATACCTCTCAAACGATGCCATCAAGCTGCTTATGCAGTACACTTGGCCTGGCAACGTGCGCGAACTCCTCAATGCCGTACGCAGCGCCGCTGCCATTTCCCTGCACGACGAAATAATCCCCGACTACCTTCCTGGCGACATCCGCGCCGCGCACCAACCCGAAACTTCGGAGCCCCTGCGGATCGACCTCCCAGAAACTGGCATCGACCTGCGCGCCCGCATGCTCCAGACCGAGTGGGAGTATGTTGCCCGCGCCCTCCGCGAGACCAACGGCAACCGCGAAGCCGCGGCTCGACTTCTCGGCCTCACCGGGCACAGCTTCCGCAAGGCCCTTAAAGAGAGGTTTTCTTCCTTTGTACAGAGCGAAGGGTGGGATGAGGAGTGAGACGACCGTTGTTTGACAGCAGTGATCCCGAAGGGTACAATTTTGTGATTCACAAAGCTATGGAAAAATCTCCAAAGTCGCGGAGCTCCGAATGTTAAATCTCGAAAAGCTAACGCCCAACGCCCAAGTACGCGGAATAGTGCCTGAAGGCATTGCGTCCGTCGTGAATGTGCGATGGTATGGATCGGATGCCCTCGAGCTGACCTACAAGAGCCAAACTGGAAGGGTGGCAAACACACTGCTCTATCGCCACGACGAAGCGAGGCTTTCGCTTGTGGAAGAGGGACGTCCTTGGAGTTTCGATGGCGATGGTGTGCTTTTCCGTCTTGTATCAGAAGCTCAACGTATTCGGCTCGCGCATCTTTTCGATCCTGTGCTCGCGGTGCATACCTCGGTAGTCGAACCTCTTCCCCATCAAATCACCGCCGTCTATGAAGCCATGCTGCCACGTCAACCATTGCGATTTTTGCTCGCCGACGACCCTGGCGCGGGGAAAACGATCATGGCAGGACTTCTTATGAAGGAACTCATCGCGCGAGGCGATTTGCAGCGGTGCCTCGTTGTATGCCCAGGGAGCCTCGCCGAACAGTGGCAAGACGAACTGTCCCAGCGTTTCAACCTGCCGTTTGAAATACTCACGAACGATAAAATTGAAGCTTCGAGGACCGGCAACTGGTTCGTCGAGGCGGATCTCGTCATCGCCCGACTCGATATGCTCTCACGCAATCAGTCCCTGCAGGAAAAACTCAAAGCACCGGATTGCCAGTGGGATCTGGTGGTTTGTGATGAAGCGCACAAAATGTCCGCTACGTACTTCGGCGGCGAAGTGAATTATACAAAACGATTCCAACTCGGAAAGCTCTTGTCGTCGCTTACGCGCCATTTCCTTCTTATGACGGCAACGCCTCACAATGGCAAGGAAGCTGATTTTCAGCTCTTTTTATCACTACTCGATGGAGATCGATTCGAAGGGAAATTTCGCGATGGTGTACACCAGACCGATGTAAGCGACCTCATGCGGAGAATGGTAAAAGAACAACTTCTCAAATTCGATGGTAAACCGCTGTTCCCACCGCGCGTCGCAACCACAGTGCCCTATCAACTCTCGGGAGGAGAAGCCGCGCTCTATGCAGCTGTCACCTCCTATGTGCGAGAAGAGTTCAATCGAGCGGAAGCTCTTCAGAATGAAAGACGCGCAGGCACGGTTGGATTCGCACTCACCGTGCTGCAGCGCCGGCTCGCGTCTTCACCAGAAGCCATTTATCAATCCTTGAAGCGACGCCGTGAACGCCTCGAGTCAAAACTCCATGAAATGGAACTCATGCAGCGAGGAAGAACGCAGGGCGCTTCGATGGAAGAGATGCCAATTCTCGATCAGGACGCATGGGAAGATCTTGAAGAAGCGCCTGATAACGAGGTTGAAACTGTCGAGGAGGAAGTACTCGATCAAGCAACCGCGTCGCGTACCATCGAGGAACTGCGGCTTGAGATCGCTACACTGAAACACCTCGAAGAGCTCGCGGCAACAGTGCGCCGTACCGGTCACGACACGAAATGGTTGCAGCTCTCCGGTCTTCTTTCGGAGATTTTCAAGGAAGGCGGTGCGAGCAACCAGAACAAGGCAACCCAAGCGCCCGACAGCGAACTTGTCCTCAAACCGAAATCCTCACCGCACCAGAAAATAGTCATCTTTACTGAACATAAGGACACACTCAAGTATCTCCGCGCGCGAATCGGAACGCTCCTGGGACGAGACGACTCGGTAGTAGTCATGCACGGCGGCATGGGCCGGGAAGAGCGCATCAAAACCCAGGAAGCCTTTAAATATCAACCCGAAGTGCAGGTGCTTGTCGCAACTGACGCCGCCGGAGAGGGCATCAACCTGCAGCGCGCGCACCTTATGGTGAACTACGATCTACCGTGGAATCCCAACCGCCTCGAACAGCGTTTTGGGCGCATCCACCGAATCGGCCAAACCGAAGACTGCTTTCTCTGGAACCTTGTCGCCAAAGACACCCGCGAAGGCGATGTCTATCTCAAGCTTCTGGAGAAACTCTCGGAAGCAAAGGAAGCCTTGGGCGGCCAGGTGTTCGATGTGCTGGGAAAGCT
>JAKALZ010000055.1 GCA_021813065.1 bacterium | reverse complement strand
CTGCTGCGGGCTCTTCGCCGTGGAGAAGTTCGGGATCATGTCGGCGTAGTACTTCTCCATGTAGTCGACCCATGCCGGGCAGCAGGAGGTGATGAGGGGAAGGCTGCGTGCCGCGGTGGCCTCCTTCATGCCATTCTTGAGCGCGGCGGTGAGCCGGTGCACGAACTCGGTGCCCTCTTCCATGATGGTAAGGTCGGCCGAGAAGTTCGTATCGAAGACCGCGTCGAAGCCGATGCGGCGCAGCGCGGTGTAGATTTTGCCAGTGAGATCGGTTCCAGGGGGGAGCCCAAAGGATTCCGCCAGCGCGACGCGGACCGCGGGCGCTATTTGCACGACGCAGGTTTTGGCGTCGGGGCCGTCTTTCATGAGCGCGTCCCAGACAAGCTTTGTCTGATCGTTCTCGTAGATGGCGCCTACCGGGCAGTGCGCAGAGCACTGGCCGCACTTGATGCAGGGGCTGTCGCCGAGTTTGACGTCGGCCGCCGGCGCGATGCGGATCGACTCGCCGCGCCCGAGGAACTCGACTGCCCACACGCCCTGCATTTCCTGGCACACTTCGACGCAGCGCCCGCAGCGGATGCACTTTGAGGGGTTGAGGATGAGGGTGCCGGTGGAGGTATCGAGGGGAATATCGCGCACCATCTTCTTGTACGGTTGCTCCCGGATGCCGAACTCCTGCGCGAGGGTCTGCAGCTCGCAGGACTGGTTGCGCGGGCAGGTGAGGCAGTCGTCCGGGTGGGTCGAGAGGATGAGTTCGATGACGGTTTTGCGCGTCTGCACGAGGTCGGGATCGTTGGTAACGAGGCTCATGCCCTCCGCGACGGGGGTACAGCAGGAGCGGAGCATCTTGTTTGAACCCTCGACCTTCACCACGCAGATGCCACATGCAGCCCAGGGAGAAAGATCGGGGTTGTAGCAGAGTGTCGGTATCTTTACGTGCGCCTTTTTGGCAGCGTCGAGCATGGAGGTGCCTTCGGCGACCTGAACCGGTATTCCATTGACTTTTACGTTTACCATTTGTTCTCTCCCTGCCTTTAGCGCTTGATGACCGCGCCGAACTTGCAGACGGCGAAGCATTCGCCGCACTTGATGCACTTTGAGCCATCGATGACATGCGGTTTTTTCTTTTCGCCCGTGATGCACGGCACGGGGCACTTGCGCGCGCAGAGGCCGCAGCCGATACACTTTGTCGGGTCGATCTCGTACACTACGAGGTCCTTGCACTTTCCCGCGCGGCATTTTCTGTCGCGGATGTGCTCGAGGTACTCGTCGCGGAAGTGCCGTATCGTTGAGAGCGTCGGGTTCGCCGCGGAGCCGCCCAGCATGCAGAGCGAAGCCTTCGTCATCGCCTTGCCGATCTGTTCGAGCTTGACGAGATCCTCTTCCTCGCCCTGGCCTTTGGTTATCTTGTCCAGAAGGCCATGCATCTGCTTGGTGCCGATGCGGCAGGGGGCGCACTTTCCGCAGGACTCGTCGACGCAGAAGGCCATGTAGAACTTGGACACATCGACCACGCAGTCGTCTTCGTCCATGACGATCATGCCGCCAGAACCCATCATCGAGCCGAGCGCGGTGAGCGACTCGTAGGAAATCGGTGTATCGAGGTCTTTTTCGACAATGATGCCGCCCGACGGGCCGCCTGTCTGGACGCCCTTGAACTTCTTGTTGTTCCGGATGCCGCCGCCGATATCGAAGATGATCTCCCTGAGGGTGGTGCCCATCGGTACTTCGATGAGCCCGGAGTTGTTGATCTTGCCGGTGAGGGCGAATACCTTGGTGCCCTTGGATTTTTCGGTGCCGATCGAGGAAAACCACTGCGCGCCTCGGGTCAGGACAATGGGCACGTTCGCGAGAGTTTCGACGTTGTTGATCACCGTGGGTTTGCCCCAGAGGCCCTTTACCGCGGGGAAGGGCGGCTTCGGCCTCGGCATGCCGCGCTTGCCTTCGATGGACTGAAGCAGCGCCGTCTCCTCGCCGCAGACAAACGCGCCCGCGCCGAGCCGGATCTCGATGTCGAAGTTGAAGCCGGAATTGAGGATATTCTCGCCTAAAAGGCCGTAGTCCTTCGCCTGCGCGATGGCGATCTTGAGGCGCTCGATGGCGAGCGGGTACTCCGCGCGAATGTAGATGTAGCCGAAATTGGCGCCCACCGCACGGCCCGCGATGACCATCGCCTCAAGGATGGAATGCGGATCGCCCTCGATGGTGGATCGGTCCATGTAGGCCCCGGGGTCGCCCTCGTCGGCGTTGCAGACGATGTACTTCACCTCACCTGGCGATTTTCGGGCGGCTTCCCACTTCATGCCGGTAGGAAAACCCGCACCGCCTCGTCCGCGCAGGCCGGAGGCTTTCATCTCTGCGATGATCTCTTCGGGGGTCATTTCGAAGAGAGCTTTCTCAAGCGCGTGGTAGCCGGTGCGGGCAATATACTCGTCGATGCTCTCGGGGTTGATGACGCCGCAGTTCCTCAGCACGATGCGGAACTGTTTCTGATAGAATTCGATGTCCTGGAGCTTGGTAGTCTCAGCCTTCTTGTCCTTGCGGTACAAGAGGCGCGTCACTTCGCGGCCCTTGATAACCTGCTCCGCGATGATCTCGCGCGCATCCTCGGGCTTGACCTCGACGTAGAAAGATTCGCTGGGAAGCACCTTGACAATAGGCCCTTTCTCGCAAAATCCGAAGCAGCCGGTCTTGACCACCTGCACGTCGCGGCTCACGCCGAGCGCCTCGGCCTCTTTGATGAGATTCTTATAGATCTCATCGCTCCGCGACGACTCGCAGCCGGTACCGCCGCAGACCAGAATGAAGTTCTTATATGCCATACTGTCCCCCACCTCAGTGCTTCACGATATCGACGGCAGGCCTGTCGAAAATGTGGTTATCGAGCAGACTGTGCTCAACCAGGTGCTTCACGACGAGCTCTTCGGCGAACTCCGAGGTCATCTTCCCGTAAATGACGGGAGGCATGTCCGGCATGACCACTTCAACCGTCGGTTCGACATAACAGAGCCCCATGCAGCCCGTCTGGCGCACAACCACTCTCGACGCGATGTTGTGCTTTTCGAGCGCCGCGACGATGGCGTCGAAGGTCAGTTTCGCGCCCGCCGCGATGCCGCAGGTTCCCATGCCGACAATGACCTGGATGTCCTTGCCTTCCACATTCCGCCGTTCGAGCTCCTCCTGCTTCTTGGCGCGCAGCGCCCGAAGCTGATCGAGGGTCATCTTCGCCATACTCTCTATCCCTCCTCCTGAGATGCGAGAAATTGCCGTACGAGCGCCAGCGATGCGGCAGATCCGAGATCTCCCACTGCCGCCTCAAGCTCGCTCTTTGTAATTTCGTACTTCAGTCCGTCGCGCGACCGCGTCCTCCGCAGCCTCATCTCCGCATTGCCTGCGAGACTTATGAGCGCGCTAAAAAGCTGCCCGACATCGCCCAGCGGCGGACTGTCCACGCTGTTCGATGGAAAAAAGAAACGCACTTCGGTGCCTCGGCCCAATACGGACTCAAGGCTGAATGTGCCGCCCGCGAGTTCGACTGCCTGCTGGATGAAAGGAAGCCCAAAGCCAACCTTTCGCCCTGGATGCTTCGCGCCGCTGTTCGCGAGCGGATCGAGCGCGCGGTCGCGCTCGGAAGCGCTCATGCCGCGTCCATCGTCCGCGACGCGCACGCGCAGGCCATCCGCGCCCTCATCAATGGCGACTTCGATCGCGCGCGCGTCCGCTTCGACGGAGTTCTGCGCGAGATCGAGGACAAAATCGCCTACAGTGAAATGCATCGTCCTCTACGCGCGCTCAGAGCGCCCTGTACTTCGCGATGATGGACGGAAGCTGTTCCTTCGAGAGTTTCCCATACACCTCATCGTCGATCATCATGACGGGCGCGAGGCCGCAGCAGCCGAGGCATCGCACCTCATCCACGCTGAAGAGGCCATCGTCGGTCACCTCATCGGGTTCTACCGAGAGGATCGAACGCGTCTCCTCGAGAAGGTCCTGCCCTCCCTTGAGGTAGCAGGCTGTTCCCATGCACACCGCGATCCTGTGCTTGCCGGGTTTTTTCGTCTTAAAGAAATGGTAGAACGTGATGACCCCATAAATCTTCGCGAGCGGAATGCCCGAAATGCGCGAGAGCTTCTCCGCCGCCGCGCGGGGCACGTAGCCGAACTCATTTTGAATGCGGTGCAGCATCATGACGAGTCCGCCATCTTTCTTGCTCCACTCATCGATGTACGTTGTAAGCTGGCTCGAAAACTCGATATCGCCTGCGATCATCCTGCGACCCCCTCCGACAAAATATTAAAAAAATAAAATATAGGGTTATCGATAAATAATTAACGAAAGCATCGTACCATTTCGATAAAAAAAGCTCAAGTACCTTTGAGGCGCCCCGCGGATTTTTTCCGCGATGTAGCCGGCATCGCTCGGATGACGAAATGCCCTATTTCAATTATCTTTCTTCTGGAGGCGTTTGCAATGGCGAATTCCGAAAAAAACAAAGCTGTCTCAGACCTCAACAATCGCGCGGTCGCCAATATCGACTCGGGACGCTATGCGGAGGCCATCGATCTGCTCACCAAAGCCCTCTCGCTCGACCCTCAGCGCGCAGGGCTGCTCTTCAATCGGGCGGAGGCGCACCGGCTTTCGGGCAATTTGGCCGAAGCCCGACGCGATCTCCAGGCGGAGCTTCAGCTCGCGCCGGATTCGCCGGAAGTGCTCCACGGCCTCGGCCTCATCGCATACGATAGCGACGATTTTAAGCAGGCACTCGACTACTACGCGAAAGCGATTGAAGCGCGCGCCGAGTACGCGCCCGCGTGGAATGATCTCGGCGTCATTGCGTTCCGCACGCAGAAGTACGAGGAGGCGCGCGCGAATTTCGAGAACGCCACAGGCATCGACCCCGATTTCAGCGAGGCATGGTTCAATCTGGCAGACACCTACGATGAGCTCGGCATGGGGCAGAAGCGCGCGTTCGCGCTCGAACAGCTCAAGAGGGCGAGAATAAAGAATGGCGAGCGCTGGTCCGCCGAGGAAGACGAGTGAAGCCTGGCGATAGCGTTGGTCCCTACATCCTCGAAAGGAGACTCGGCAAGGGCGTCACGGCCTCTACGTGGCTCGCGAAGCGTACGGACTCTAGCGCTCCTGTCACGCCTCTCGTTTTAAAAATATTCGACATCGCGGAGACCGATTCGTGGAAGCCCCTCGATCAGTTCAAGCGCGAGGCCGACACGCTACGCGCGCTTAATCACCCTTCAATTCCTCGCTATATCGAGAGTTTCGACGCAACTGTCGAGGAGCACATGCTCTTTGTGCTCGTGATGGACTACATCGAGGGTGAGACAGTCGAGTCCTACATCGCTTCTGGCAAGAAATTCACCGAGGATCACATCGAACGGATGCTCGCGGAACTCGCCGATATTCTGGCGTACCTCGGAAGCCTCAGGCCGCCCATCGTGCACCGCGACATAAATCCTCGCAACATCATTCTCCGCCCCGATGGCCACATCGTGCTCGTTGATTTTTCCGGCGTGCAGGACGCGATACGTACCGCGCTCTACCCTGGCGCGACTCTCGTCGGCACCGCGGGTTACATCCCTTTGGAGCAGGTCTCGGGGAGAGCGACGCACCGTTCCGATCTCTTCGGGGCCGCCTCAACCGCGGTCTTCATGCTCACAGGACGAAATCCGGCCGATCTTCCGATGCGCAATCTTAAGATCGACCTCTCGGGGCTGCTCTATATATCTTCGCGCCTTTCGCGCGTGCTCCAGAGCTGGCTCGACCCCGATCCGGACCGGCGTTCGCTCTCCGCGTCTCAGGCTGCCGCGATTCTCCGAGGAACAGCCCCGGAGCCGACGCGGGAGAGCCAGTCCGACTTTGCCGCCGACGAAGTCCGTCTCGATCGTATCGCCGAGGAACCGCTCATTAGACACTCGCTTTTTTCTGATATCGTGCGCACGCTCAACCAGGAGACAGAACACCCCGAGTATCCCTCAGCCCTGCCCTCGGACAGCGCCCTGACGCTTCAGGACCTCGAACCTGGGCTGTACATTAAAATGCCTCGACGGCGCAAGAGCGCGCTCTCAGGGCTCGCCTTCTTTCCGGTTGTGTGGCTTGGCTTTGTGTTCTTCTGGACAAGCATGACGATGCGGATGCACGCGCCTATGTTCTTTCCGCTTTTCAGCATTCCTTTCTGGATCGCGGGGATCGCGATGGTCAAATCGTTCTTGAAACCCGCGCTGACTGAGACCGAGCTTTTCATTACACCCGACGGATTGCTGAAGAAGACGAGCGGTTTTCTCTCGAACGCCGCGCAGCAGTACCGCGTGACCGATCTTGGCGCGGCGAATGTGCGACAATCCGCGATCCGCGTCAACAACCGCGCGATGAAGGAACTCGTGATTGAAACCGGCACCCGAACGGTCTCATTCGGCCTTGGCCTCTCGGACCGCGAGCTGTATTACCTTGAGAAGCGCGTCAACGAAGAGATCGCGCGGGTCAAGAGCCTCCCCGCGCCAGACACCTTCGTCGACTGATAGGTGACGCGATGCCGCGCGCCAGGCTACTTCGCGCGATTTACTGCTGCGCCGCGAGCCGTTCGTCGAGGGCGAGCCTTGCGCTTCGCCGCAGTTCGGCTTCAGCGTATCGCCGCCGCTGCTCCGGCGTTTCGGGGAGCGAAGGTGGAACGGGAACGGGCCTTCCATCCGCGCCGATCGCCACATACGTGATATACGCGGAACAGAGCGTCGTTTCCTGCCGCTCTCCCGGCTTGAGCCCTGTAACCAGCACACCAACTTCCATCGAAGTGTGGAACGCCCGGTTTACCGAGGCTTTCACGGAAAGCACCGTGCCCGCCGGAGCGGGATTCTTGAACACGAGCCGATCGACCGACACTGTGACGACATTGACTCCACAGTGTTTGAAAGCTGAGATACCGCCAGCCTTGTCCATGAGCGACATCAGATAGCCGCCGAAGATAGACCCGTAGATATTCAGATCCGAGGGCTGGACGATTTCGTCCATCTCGACAAAGGACGCGGCGACTGGCCGCGGATTCAAATCAATTTGCTGTGCCATGCTTCCACTGTTATATCGACCTTGACTCGACGACGCAAGAATTCTTCCCGGAACGGCGCGCAGTGTATCCGCGCATTCTATTTGCGCGCGACGAAATTCTGAACTAAACTCATTTCATGCTCACAGAAAATGAGAGAGGATCGCGTTTCTTCGCGATCGTGGCATGCGCGGTCGCCCTCGCCTTGGCGAGCGCCTGCGCGAGCGCGCCTCATGTACCGTCAAGCGCGGTTGTTCCTCCGCAACAGACAGCGCCTGGCGCCTCGGCTTCATCGAGCTCGGCGGGCTCGGCCTCCTTCAACCGCTCCGAGTTCGAAAAGGCGCTTTCGGGGCGCAATCTCGACGTGCTCGCATCGTATAGCTCGAACGAGAAAGGTACGCTCGGCGCCGCCGCGACTCCTACCGACCGCGACAGGGCGCACAGCCGCTACGAGGCGCTCCGCCAGGAAATTCTCCTGGTGCCGGCTTCCCAAGCAGCTCTCGCTCCAAATCTTCCCGCGCTCGTCTCGCTCCTCGCGAAACCAGAAGCGAAACATTTCACCACCGGCGAGCGCCAGAAACTCGAGTCGCTGCTTGCGCGCTACGCTTCCGCCATGAGCCCCTCGGACACTTACCGCACAGACCGGATCGACCCGCGCGTCGCGCGTGTCACGTCCTCCATGCTGACGAACGCCACACGCGCGCCAGAAACGCAGCTTGGGCCCCTCGTTTCCGCGCTCATCGCGGGCGAGAGCGACCAATTCATGAAAATCAAGTTGCTCCACGATTGGATCGCCGAAAATATCACCTACGACGTGGCGATGTTCTCGAAGAGCACCGTGACGAATCAAGATCTCGCGTCGGTGCTCGGCGCGCGTCGGGCCGTGTGTTCTGGCTACGCCGCCCTCTTCGAGAAGATGGCGAAGATCGCCGGTTTCGAGGTAAAAACAATTCATGGCTACACCAAGGGCTTGGGCGGCGATTTCGACTTTAACTTTCAGAACAGCCACGCGTGGAATATGGTGAAGATCGCTGACCTTTGGTACTTGGTGGACACGACGTTCGACGCGGGGGCCTTCGACTCGACAGCAGGGCGTGGAAAATATACAAAGCGCTACAGCACGGATTATCTCTTCGCGCCGCCAGTCCAGCTGCGCTACACGCACTTTCCCGAGAATCCGCTTGAGCAGCTCAGCGCGGCGCCCCTTGGAAAAGACGCCTTTAAAGCGCAGGCGCTTGTCACTCCCGAGTACTTCGCGAATGGGATCTCTTTGAAGCGCGTCGCCGGCGAGGCGGGCAGCATCTTGTCGCTCTCGAATACGCTTCGGGTGGCCAACACTTTCAGCCTCGAATTTCAATCGCCGGAAGGCACGCTGATGGACGCCGCGCTCTTCGACTCAAAAGGGAAGGAAATTGAGCGTTCCGCGCTCGCGAGCCACCCCGATTCCTCGACATGGAGCATCGACTTCGCGGCGCCGACTGGCGGGACCTTCACGGTGCGCGTATTCGCGGGGCCTCGAGAGGATGCCGGCGCGGGATCTTCGACGATGCTCGCGAGTGTGCTGCAGTTCACGCTCCAGAGTAGCGCGGCGCTCGGATCGTACGCTCTGCCGAAAATCTATGAGCGTTATCAGTTCCCCGCCGGCGAATTCCTGACGAGCCCGCGCTCCGGCACGCTCGCCAAGGGTACAAGCGCGCATTTCGCGTATCAATCGAAGGCAAAATACGTCGCCATCATCTACGAAAACACCTTTGTGCCCTTGAAGAACATCGGTGGTGACGATTTCGCGCTCGACTTCAAGATTCCCGCGACAAGCGCGCTCAAGCTCGGCGTGTCGGAGGACAATGTGCACTACGGCATCGTGCTCGCATGGGACGTGCGCTAGGCGCTCAACCCTCGAGATCGGTGCCGTGCGAGGCGCGCTCCCGCTCCCTGATCGCGGTAATGATGCCCTCGACATACTGCCGCGCCATATCCTTGCAGCCGAGGCCAATCGCGATCGCGACGCCCAGCGCCACCGCGCCGATGATCACGAGCAGCAGAATGCTGATGATCGACTGACCGAGACCAAGCTGATCCACCACCATCACCGCCACGATGAGGTAGCCGATCGCGCGAATGAGCCGCTGCACGAGCGTCGCCGAGCGCACCCCCGCGTTGCTCATGATGGTCAGCACAAAATTGGATAAAAAGTTGACAATCAGCACGCCGATGGCAGCGGTGATACCTGCCGCGAGCATGGTCGGAATCGAGCCGAAGAGCCAGGACCAGATGGATTCCGCCGCGCGCGAATCGAGCGCCGAAGCAGCCGCCGCGAGCGTGAAGAGCATCACGACCCAGTAGAGGAGCACACCCACCAGCTTCGACGCGGC
>JAKALZ010000054.1 GCA_021813065.1 bacterium | reverse complement strand
AAGCGTCGCGAAAAATGCCTTTAGCTATCTCGGAGGGAATTTCATCTATTTCGCGCTCGTGACTATCGCTATTCCGCTTTTTTTTCTGTTGCCTATCCTGGCGTGGGGAATTTCTTCTCTATCGCTCAGTCGAGCCTTGCCATATCTCAAAGCTTCTACCATCGTCGTGTTCTACACCTGCTTGCTTGGAACGATAGATCGACGCTTCCCCTGGTACGTTCCCTTCATATACCCGATCATTGCGGTGAACGCGCTCCGTGCGCTCTGGCGAGGCTCGAGATTGCCGCGCGACGTTGCGCGGCGTCGCGCTCAATCCTAGAGGAACAATTTCAGCGACATCGAAAGCACATTCTTCCACCCAGTCGCGACGAGCGCGGGGCGACCGGCCCCAGTTCCGTCGATCGACCAGGTGTAGGCGAGACCGTAGCCAGCGCCCAGCTCCAGGGGAATCTCGATGCCAAAGAGTTTCGGTGCGTTGAGCGGGCGCCACGCGATATTGATCGACCCGATATGGTTGTAGTCGTAGATGCCGTCGTGGAGGAAGCTCTTGTTGTAGGAATAGAGCTGCCCATAATCCATATAATCGTTCACATTGCCGAAAATCTCAGGAAGTCCCGCAACCCAGTCGGCTTGCGGATTGTCCCCGTGTCGCACGAAGCTGTACTTGAGCCCAAGCCGCCAGCCTGGCGCGGGCGTCATGTCGAGCCTGACAAGGAATTCGTCGGAGTTCGGCGGTAGATAATAGCCGAGATTCTCGCCATCCTGCGTGTACGACGTGTCCACGCGGAGCCGGTAATCGGGATACCAGGTGGCGTAGTGCGAGTACACAAAGGGCTCGATTTTCGTGTACTGCGCGGTGAGCGTCGCGAAGGTGAGCTTCGGAAGCGAAATCTTGAGACCGCCCTGGATCGCGAACATATTGCGCGCTTTCGTAAAAAGCTGTGTGAAGAGGTCGTTGATTTCCATCTCGTCGGCGTAAAACGATCCGTAGACTTTGCCGAAGCGTGGTACAAAGAGCTGGCCATCTACCTGCACGCCGAGATTGTCGATATCCGCGAGCTGGTTCTGGTACATTGTCGAGTAGATGAGGGGCGCCATGTACCCCAGTTCAAAGCGCTTGGCGCCGATAATCGTGCTGGTTCCCGCCATGCTGAGCCAATCGGTGGGAAAAATTTCGAGGCGCTGAATGCCGAACATTTTCTGGAAGGAGAGCGCGTTCGGATCGGTGCTCTTCTCGTTGTTGCCCTGCTCCCAGTTCGTCAGCGAGCCCACCAGCCCAGAAATGCCGAGCAATCTCGATGGCCGGAACGCTGTCTCGATGCCCACGAAAGGCCTTGCCGTGCCCGAGAGCGAGAAAGAGCCCGAGCCGATCCCCCAGTCGCGCCTGAATCGCGAGAATCTGACCATGAGCGCTCCGTTGTCGGTTTCCGCGGCAATGTCCTGCGCGATATCGTAGCTCGCGGTGGGATAGTCCAGCGTACCATCGCTATACCCTGGTATATGGCACGCATCCCACTGCTTTGTGAATTCGTAGGGCAAATAGAGGCTCTTTTCAATCTTATCGAGCGTGTAGCCCAGTTCAGCCCTGAAGGAGAGCCACGGCAGTGGTTCGCCCTGGAGGTGGGGCACCCAGAGGGAGGTAAGATTCCACATATCCTTGAGCGACTTCGAGCCCGAGCCCTCGATGAGGTCGTAGATTCCGCCGGCGTCGAGCTTGGTCGTCGCTTCAACGCGTATGCCCACTTCCGCGGTGCCCTTCGGATCCTTCCAGAGCGAGGTCTCGACGCCCTTTCCCGCAGTGAACTCCTGCGCGTACAGGCGGATCATGGTCTGCTCCGCGGGCGAAAAGGCATCCATGTGCCCCAGCATCGTTGCCAGAAGCTCTGAAACCTGCTGGCTCGTGTAGGGCTTTACCGAAGAAAGCCGCGTCACGACACCGCGCAGCTCGGCGGTCTCGATGACCGAGTACACGGGGTGCCCCAGCTCCACCGCCAGGTGCCCCTGCGCGGCGAGGGGTGCGGGAGCGCTCACGAACAGCGCGCACAGCGCGACCAGAACGAACGCGGCTCGGAGCTGCGTTCTAGGCGTTTTTTTCATTGTGGTTTCCTGAATATCATTCTGTTGCGTTCGAATCCATACTCGAGCCTGCCCTGATCGCAGAGCCACGAGAGATACGAGCGGACTGTCGATCCGACGAGCACGTGCTGATCGGCATTGAGCGCGATATTGTAGCGTGCGCAGACGCCAGCCACAATGTCTTCGAGAGATGCGCCTGTCGCGGGGCCCGGCGCGGACTCCGCAGGCGAATCGCGGCCGAAAGTCTCCGAAGTGGCGCCCGACAGCGCCTCGCCGGCGAGAGGATCCAAAGCGCCCGCCTTTCCCTCCGCCGCAAGTTTCACGATATAGTCCGCGATCTCGAAGATCTTGTCGCGATTCAGCGCGACAAGCGGCTTGATATCGCGCACGGGCTCCGCGTGCGAGGGGACAAACCAGTCAGCCTCGGCGCGCTCAAGCATCGAGAGCGTCTCGAGCTCAGCCACCAGATCGTAGAAGAAGTACACGCCGTATTTTTCAATGATGGGAGCGCCGGCCAGCGCATCCGCGACAAAGAAAACCCTGTCGGGCGTCATCGCGCCAATCATGCCGAAATAGTGGCCCGGAAGCGGCACGATGCTGAGATGGTCAGGCCCTGGTTCGGTCGCCAGCCCGCCGCGCGCGGTAATTCGTGGAGCGCCATTCTCGTCGAGCGCTAAGGAGCAGGGTGGTTCGATGATATACGTCGCCCGCGAAGGCGGTGCCATGAGGAATTTGTTGCGAATCGCCTTCTGCGGGTATCCTCCCGCTAAAAACGAAGGCTCGAGCTTGGGGTGCTGAAGGAATGCGGCTTCGATCTCTGTCGCGACAATCGCGCAGTCCGTCCGCCGCCGCAGAAAGGCGTTGCCTCCGCAGTGATCCGCGTTCGAGTGAGTATTGAGCAGCGCGGTGAGGCGCAGGCCCAGCCGTTCAGCCTCACGCGCCACGCGCCGTCCCGCGTCTTCGTCGCCGCCCGAGTCGATCGCCACCGCGAACGCGCCATCGTTCTCCCCGAAAGCATAGAGCCCGAGGTTGGTCGGACCGCGCGCGATAAACGTAGTTCCCGTGAGTCGTTCAAAGTTGATCGCCATAGGCTATTGTTACCGCGAACCGCGGGAAGGCGCAAGTTTCTTCACATAGGTATACTGCGTTTTCGTGCGTTCGAATCCCATTCCCTCGTAGAATCGGTGTGCATCGACTCTGACCACATTCGTCTTGAGCCTGAGGCCTGGAAGCCCCATTTCGGAGGTCCAGCGCTCAGCCTCCGCCATGAGCGCGTGCCCTACTCCCCGACTTCGGTGCGCCGCATCCACCACGAAGCCCGAAATCTCGGCGAATTTTTCGATGTAGAAGTGATCGACGATTTCGATGCTCGTCCAGCCGATTACCTTGCCGTCGAGCTCCGCGACGATGACGCGTCGTTCGGGCGCGCCGATATAGCGTGGGAGCCGCGTTTTGACTTCAGCCGCGTTGGCGGGATATCCGAGCTGTTCAGAGAGCGTCGCGAGCGCGGCGCTGTCCTCGAGCCTCGCGCTTCGAATTATGAGAGCAGACATGAGCGCCTCCATCGCGCAGGCAGGTCACCGAGGGGGCGGGTTCGAAGCGCGATGGCGGTATGTCCGCGCAATCGATCTGTGCCTCGTCCGCGCGTAAAAAAACCCCCGTGCAAAAGTCGGCATCGGGGGGTAGGGTTGGCCGCTGGGGTTGGGGGGAATAGCGGCACAAAAACCGACACCGAACTATCGCACGAGGGCAATATTCAGTATATCAAAGGGCCGTCGCGGCTTCAAGGCCATGTACAGCCGCGCGACCGCGCTCAATCAGCGCTTTTTCTTCAGCAGATCCGCGAAGGGATTGTACGTCAGCCCATCATCGTCGCGCGCGGGTCGTGTAGCGGGAGTGGGCCGAGCGGCTGGAATAGGCCGCGCTGTGGGTATCGGGTGAGTACGCTGGCCCTGGCGCTCCTCGCGGGGCGCTTGACGCGCCGCGGCGCTATCTTGCCGCCCCGCATCCTCTGAACGCCAGGTCGCGCTCTGGTGCGCGCCGACGCCGGCCGAATTTCCCGTCGCAGCGCCGAGACCCGCGCCCGCCTGCGATTTCAGCGACAGCCCGATGCGCTTGCGCGACGGGTCCACGCTGATGATCGTAAATTCTTTGAGGTCGCCCACCTTGAGCGCATCCATGGGATTTTTAACGAAGCGGTCGCTCATCTCGGACACGTGGATCAGCGCGCTCTCCTTGATGCCGATATCGACAAAGGCGCCGAAATCGACCACATTCTTCACTTTGCCCTTCACCTTCATGCCGGGTTGGAGATCCTCGAACGAGAGCACGCCCTGCTGCAGGAGCGGCGGCGGCAGGTCCTCGCGCGGGTCGCGGTTCGGTTTCTTGAGCTCGGCGATGATGTCGTCGAGCGTGATGTCGCCGACACCGTACTTTTCCTTGAGCGCGGCGCGTTCTTCGCGCGTCGGATCGCGGCTGGTCTTTACGATCGGCTTTATTTCAGCCGCGAGCGCGTAGTTCTCGGGATGAACCCAACTGTTATCGAGCGGGTTCTCGCTCTCGGGGATCTTGAGAAAGCCCGCGCACTGCTCGAATGTTTTTTCGCCAAGCCCCGGTATTTCCTTGAGCAGCGAACGGTTGCGGATCACGCCGCTCGCGTCACGGAATTTCACGATCTTTTTGGCGAGGCTCGCGTTGATGCCCGAGACGTAGCGCAGCAGCGAGGAGCTCGCCGTGTTGAGGTTGACGCCGACCTGGTTCACCACCGATCCGACCACTTGGTCGAGCTGGTCAGCCAGCTGCTTCTGATTCACGTCATGCTGATAGAGGCCCACGCCGATGCTCTTGGGGTCGATTTTAACCAGCTCGGCGAGCGGGTCCTGGAGGCGCCTGCCGATCGAAATCGCGCCTCGAATCGTGAGGTCGAGCTCCGGGAACTCCTCGCGCGCGAGGTCGCTCGCCGAATACACCGACGCGCCGTCCTCGTCGACCACCGCGAAACTGCACTCGAGCCGATTATCCGCGATCGTCTCCGCGACGAGCTTCTGCACTTCGTGGCTGCCCGTGCCGTTGCCTACCGCGATCACCCAAAGCTTGTGCTTGATGACCGCGGCGGCGATATCCTTTTTCCCTTGCTCAGGCTTCGTTTCCTGGTTGATCACAAAGTAATCGAGAAATTTGCCCGTCTCATCGAGGGCGGCGCACTTCGTCCCGGTTCGAATGCCGGGGTCGATGCCCAGCACCCTCGTGCCGCGCAGAGGCGGCTGCATGAGCAGGTTGCGCAGATTCGTGCTGAATACCTCGATGGCGTGGCTCTCGGCGTCTTCGGTCAGGTTCGAGCGAATCTCGCGCCGTACGGCCGGCAAGAGCAGGCGCGCGAGGCCATCAGCTACCGCTTCCTTGTGCTGCGTGTTCGCGGGTCGCGCCCTCTCGACGACGCGCTCCTCCACAAGTTCATCCGAGACATCGATCGCGACATCGAGCTCACCCTCGCGCTCGCCTCGATTCACCGCAAGCACCCTATGGTGCTTCAGTGTCGTAAGCGGCTCGCGATAGTCCCAGTACATCTGGTACGTCGACTGCTCGCGCTTCGCGTCGTCGCCCACACCCTTTACCGCGAGTTCGCCGCTCTTGAGCACGACTTGCTTCACATAGGCGCGCATCTCCGAGTCTTGGGACAGACGCTCCGCCAGAATGTCGCGGGCACCCGCCAGCGCATCCTCGGCGCTCTCCACCGAAAGCTCAGGGTGCTCGGCGTCGCTGTGGATAAACGAGGGTGTCGCCTCCAGCACTTTCTCGATACGTGCGCTCGCCATGAGATCGGCCAGAGGCCCCAAACCTTTCTCCTGCGCGAGCATGCCTCGCGTTTTTTTCTTCTTTTTGTAGGGCGCCCAGAGATCCTCGAGCTCCGTCAGCGTCTTGGCGCTCTTGATATTCTCGTAGAGAAACGAGTCGAGCTTCCCGAGGGCCGCGATGCCTTTGAGCACTTCGATGCGCCGTTCCTCAAGATTCTTGTAACTTTCAAACTTCTGAATCGAGTCTCGGACTTGCACTTCATCGAGATTGCCCGTCCGCTCTTTGCGATACCTGCTGATAAATGGAACCGTGCAGCCCTCGGCCGCGAGGCTCAGCACCGCTTGCACCTGCGAAAGCCGCACACTGAGCTCCGCCGCGATCTTCTGGCCAATCGCGAGCTCGTCGATAGAGAGCGCCTCGATAGCGCTCATGTCAAACGTCGTTGTCGAATCCATAGCCCGTAACGTTACGGGAAGACGAGAAAAATTGCAAGAATGAGGGTGTGGCGGCGAGCGCGTGGACTCAGCGCGCCGCATGTGTCATCACAATGCTCTGGATTTTTAACGCCGCATCGAATATCCTTACTGAATTACTATCGCTTCCATTCAGAACAATTTAATATGTGAAAAGAGGCGCTCAATGGCCAAACTCAGCAGTAAGGTTCGCACGTTCTCGGCGCTTGAAGTCGCCAAGCTCTGCGGTGTCGTCAACCAGACCGCGATCAACTGGATCCGCGCAGAACATCTCAAAGCATTCACCACTCCTGGCGGGCAATATCGTGTCTACGCGGAGGATCTCGTCACCTTCCTCAAGTCGCGCGGCATGCGCGTGCCCGAAGAACTCCACGACGACCTCACGATGCCCGTCGATCCGGGGCTCGTCCTCATCGTCGATGATGACAAGGACCTCAACACCATCCTCAAGCGTCTCATCGAGCGAAAAATCGAGTCGCTCCGCGCCGCGCAGGCCTTCGATGGCTTCGAGGCGGGCAGAATCATCGCGGAGCGGCATCCGGCGATCGTTATTCTCGATTTGAATCTGCCTGGCGTCGATGGCGCGTCCCTCTGCAAGAAAATTCGATCCGACGAATCCTTTGGCCAGCCCGATGTCATCGCGATGACCGGCGTCGCCGAGGAGGAGGCCCGGCCTCAGATGATGAGCGCGGGCGCCAACGCGTTCTTCTCGAAACCCCTCAATTTCGAAGCTCTTCTCTCGAAAATCCGCGTCCTTATCGATGAGCGCGCACATCCCTCGCAAGAGAACACTCCGAAATCATGAAAGAGCTCTATTCCAGCCCCGATGGGCGATGCATTGTCGTGATCGGTGATATCACGACTCTCGCGTGCGATGCGATTGTGAACGCAGCGAACTCAAGCCTCCTTGGCGGAGGTGGTGTTGACGGTGCCATACACCGCGCGGGCGGCCCCGCCATTCTCGCCGAGTGCCGAGCGCTCAGAGCTGGCCCCTTGCCCGAAGGCCTTCCACCAGGACATGCGGTCGCAACCACCGCGGGTTATCTTCCCGCACTGCGCATCATCCACACGGTTGGACCAATATGGCGCGGCGGTTCCCACAATGAAGACGCGACCCTTGCTTCCTGTTACCGCGAATGCCTCGCCCTCGCGTCCCGCGAACATCTCGAATCGATCGCTTTTCCGGCAATTTCGACCGGCATCTATGGTTTTCCCAAGGAGCGCGCCGCGCGCATTGCGTGGGTGAGTGTGCGAGCATTTCTTGAAGGGTACCAAGAGCGCAAACGCTTCGGCGCCAAAACCGCATCGCGCGAAGAGAGCTCAGATGACGCGATCGAGGACACAACCTTGGAGAGCGCGCTGCAGGGCGATCAACAGGACACACTATCGCGCGCGCCCCACACCATCTTCTTCGTATTCTTCTCGGAGGACGACGGACGCCTCTTCCTGCGCGCCAACGAACTCTGATACAAAGGAATCACCATGAAAGCCGCGATATTCACCGAATTCGGCGCCCCAATCGCTATCACCAGCGTCCCAGACCCCGCCCCTCCTGACGACGGTGTCGTCCTCAGGGTCGATGCCACCGGCATCTGCCGCAGCGACTGGCACGGCTGGAAGGGCCACGATCCTGATATCAGACTCCCCCACGTGCCGGGACACGAACTCGCCGGCACCATTGTCGAAGTGGGCAACAACATACACAACTGGAAGCGCGGCGACCGCGTCACCATGCCCTTCGTCGCGGGCTGCGGCCACTGCGACTCCTGCCTCACCGGCAACCAACAGGTCTGCGACCACCAGTTTCAGCCCGGCTTCACCCATTGGGGCTCCTTCGCCGAGTACGTCGCGATCCACTACGCGGACATGAATCTGGTGCGGCTGCCCGACACCATGGACTCCGTGAGCGCCGCAAGCCTCGGCTGCCGCTTCGCGACGGCCTTCCGCGCCCTTGAAGCACAGGCGAAGGTCCGCGCTGGCGAATGGGTTGCCATCCACGGCTGCGGCGGAGTCGGCCTCTCGGCCATCATGATCGCTTCCTCGATGGGCGCGCGCGTCATCGCGGTCGACATCCAGGCCGAAAAACTCGAAATGGCGCGGCAACTCGGCGCTGACATCACCATCAACGCCCGCGAAGTCCCCGATGTGGCGGCCGCGATCCGCGACGCAAGCGGTGGCGGCGCCAATGTTTCCATGGACGCGCTCGGCAGCCGCCATACCTGCTTCAACTCCATCGCCTGCCTCGCTAAGCGCGGCCGCCATGTCCAGGTCGGCCTCATGCTCGCCGACCAAGCCCATCCCGAAGTTCCCATGGACCTCGTCGTCGCCCGCGAACTCGAAATCTACGGAAGCCACGGCATCCAGGCGCATCGCTACGGGGTCCTCCTCGGCATGGTCGCCGCAGGCAAACTTCGCCCCGAGCGCCTCATCACCGGTCGCCTCAGCCTCGCCGACGGCATCGAATTCCTCCAGAAAATGGACCAATTCCCCGGCACCGGCATCAAGGTCATCACCTCGTTTTAAGCCGCTAAGGGTGGCGGAAAGGTTCGGATAGAGGAGGCTGCGCGCGTTTCTTCGCACGCGCGATTGAAGGCAGGTGAGGTGTCATGTGCGCATGGCAGCCCGGATTCGCGACGAGCAACGCTGTGCGAGAGCGGCGTTGTGAGCGCGGCGCAGTTTTTTTAATGTCGCGGTACTTCGAATCTGGCCGCCCTTGACCAAGGCCCGGCTGGCCCGCTATAGTTTTTAAACGCCCTGGCCCGTGGCAGAGCGCCGTCGCGAGAAGCGACGAACATTGAAACGCGACCGTCGTACCGCGACGGCGAGATTCCGAGAAACCGCAGGCTGACATCTAGCAAGAGCCGGAGCAGCACGACGGTTTCCTTTTGAAAACGTCGCGAAAAGCGACGAACATTGAAACGCGACCGTCGTACCGCGACGGCGAGATTCCAAGAAACCGCAGGCTGACATCCAGCAAGAGCCGGAGCAGCACGACGGTTTCCTTTTGAAAACGTCGCGAAAAGCGACGAACATTGAAACGCGACCGTCGTACCGCGACGGCGAGATTCCGAGAAACCGCAGGCTGACATCCAGCAAGAGC
>JAKALZ010000053.1 GCA_021813065.1 bacterium | reverse complement strand
AGAATATGCAGATGGTTTTCCAGGATCCCTACGCGTCGCTGAACCCGCGCATGACCTCGGGCGACATCATCGCCGAGCCTATACGGATTTTCAAGAAAAACGGGCTCATCGAGATGTCCAAGCAGGACCTCGACGACCGCGTCGAGCAGCTCATGGAAAAAGTGGGACTTTCCCGCTTCTTCAAGAACCGTTATCCCCATGAATTTTCCGGTGGCCAGCGCCAGCGCATCGGCATCGCGCGCGCGCTCGCGCTCAACCCTGAACTCATTCTCTGCGATGAGCCGGTCTCCGCGCTCGACGTCTCGATCCAATCGCAGATTCTCAACCTCTTTAAAGACCTTCAGGACGAGTTCGGGCTGACCTACCTTTTTATCGCCCACGATCTCTCGGTCATCAAGTACATCTCGACGAGGGTGGCGGTGATGTACCTCGGTCTCATTGTCGAGATCGCGGACGCGAACGACCTCTACAAGAGGCCGCTGCACCCCTATACCGAGGCCCTGCTTTCCGCCGCGCCGATCCCCGATCCCAAGATTGAGGCGAAGCGCCATCGCATCATCTTGACCGGCGATGTTCCATCGCCCGACAAGCAGCGTCCTGGATGCAACTTCTACGACCGCTGTCCCAAGCACATGGATATCTGTAAGACTTCCAGGCCAAGACTTCAGGAAACCGAATCCGGCCACCAGGTTTCGTGCTTCCTGTACCACAAGCCGGAGTGATTCGGCGCCGCGTTTCTTAGCGATGCGACGTGCTGCGTGCGCATGACGCCGCCCGCGATTTTGAATATCAGCGAGAGCTGCCCCGGCAGGCGGCTCTCCTTTTTTTTGCATTGACACGCACGCTGTTACTGTGCATAGTATCGAATTCCTTTGGAGGTTCTATGCCGGTTATCAGCGCTAAATCAAGGTCTTTTGGAGAGTCGGTCATTCGCCGCATGACACGCGTCGCGCTTCGTCATGGCGCGATCAATCTGTCGCAGGGTTTTCCTGACTTCGATCCGCCCGCCGAGCTTTTGCACGCTGCCGCGAACGTCGCGCTCGCGGGGCCGCACCAATATGCGGTGACCTGGGGAGCGCAGAACTTCCGCGAGGCGCTGGCGGCAAAGCAGCGGCGCTTCATGGGACTGCCGATCGATCCCGACAAGGACATCACGGTCACATGCGGCGGAACCGAAGCGATGATGGCAGCGGTGATGACCGCGGTTGATCCTGGCGACAAGGTCATCGTTTTCTCTCCTTTTTATGAGAACTATCTCGCGGACGCGATCCTATCGGGAGCCGAACCGATCTGCGTTCCGTTGCGCCCCGATGCCTCTGTCGCGCACAATTTCATTTTCGACCCCAGCGAACTCGAGGCCGCGTTTCAAGCTGGAGCCAAGGCGCTCATCCTCTGCAACCCAGCGAATCCGACGGGCAAGGTGTTTACACGCGGTGAACTTGAAACGATCGCGGCGCTCGCCGAACGCTATGACGCCTTCGTCATTACCGATGAAGTGTACGAGCACATTGTGTACGCGCCATTCGAGCACACGTACTTCGCCTCTCTTCCCGGCATGTTCGAGCGGACGATTAGCTGCGGTTCGCTCTCGAAGACGTATTCGATCACCGGTTGGCGTCTCGGCTATACCATCGCGCCCGCGGCGGTGACCGACGGCATTCGGAAGGTGCACGATTTTCTTACGGTGGGAGCGGCCGCGCCGCTTCAAGAGGCGGCCGTTACCGCGCTCAATTTCGAAGACGCGTATTATAAGGAGCTCGCCGAGACATATCATGGCAAACGCGAACTCTTTCTCTCGTACCTCGAGCGCGCGGGACTCTCGTACGTGAAGCCTCAGGGTGCCTACTATATCCTCATCGACATCAGCGAGTTTGGCGCGAAGAGCGACACCGCCTTCTGCGAGTGGATGGCGGCGCACGCGGGCCTGGCGGCCGTGCCCGGCTCGAGCTTCTTCAAAGATTTCGAGGATCGTTTTATTCGATTCCACTTCGCGAAGAAGGATGAAACGCTTGTGGCCGCAGGCGAAAAACTGCTCGAGCTCAAGGACCGGTGGGAAAAATCGGGGCACAGGGTGCGCTAAAGGCGGAGTGGGGCGGAAGGTGCCGCGCCACGCCGCGATCGAGGCGAAACACTGGCACATTACCACCTGTCATCCGCGTGAACAGGGGGCCGTCCACGAGTGGGCGGCCTTATTTTTTACGCTACAATGAATAATCATGGCGATATTCTTGAGTATATTGCTCTTTAAATATTTATAATTTTTTATATTGAAATATTTATATAATATGATATACTATCTGCCATCCATCTCAAGGAGGCACACAGATGGCAGCGTTTGAGGTCTGCGAATTCGGTCTCTCCTTCCCTAATCCCATCATTGCCGGCAGTTCGGCTCTCACTGGAAATATTGATAGCATAAAGAAATTATCGGCGGCAGGGGTAGGCGGCATCGTGCTCAAGTCGCTCTTCGAGGAGCAGATTCTGATGGCTTCCCGCGCCGAGGCGAACAAGGGCGGCGTGATCTACGGCCTCGATGAGATCGACGACTATATCGGCTATTACGAGCGAAAACACAGCCTCGCGGAGTATGTCGCGCTGATCCGCGCGGCGAAGCAGGAAACGGGCGTGCCGGTTATCGCGAGCATCAACTGCGCGTCCGAAGGAGAGTGGACCGCCTTCGCCTCAGACCTTGAGGCAGCCGGCGCCGATGCGCTCCAGCTCAACATCTTCGCCCTGCGCGCCCAGGACCTCGGCGCGATCGTGCGCGCGGTGAAATCCAGAATCCGTATCCCTCTCATCGCGAAGATCGGCTATTACCACTCAGATATCGCCCAGGCCGTGCGCGACCTCGAACGCGCGGGCGCGAGCGCGGCGGTGCTCTTCAATCGCCCATACTCAATCGATTTCGATATTGAAAAGATGGCGCTCACACAGGGCGCGTTCTACAGCGGCCACGAAGAGATGGCGCATCCGTTGCGCTGGATAAGCCTCCTGCATGGCACAACGGGGCTTCCGCTCTTCGCGTCCACCGGCGTGCAGAGCGGCGACGACGTGGTGAAAATGCTGCTCGCGGGCGCGACGGGCGTCGAAGTGGTTTCGGCATTCCGGCGACAGCCCGAGTCGGTTATTTCAGCCATGAAAGACAGGCTCGGCGAGTGGATGCAGGCGCACCGATTCGAGAGTGTCGACGCATTCCGAGGACGTATGAGTCAGGCGAGCTCGCGCGCGCCCGCGATGTACGAGCGCGTCCAGTACATGAAGTATTACGGCGATCTTCAATAGGCAATCAATTCCAAGGAGCTCGAAATGAGACAGGGCAGAGAAGCGTTCTTGTTGTGGCTTGGTCTCTTTTTAGTGTGGGTGCTGATCACGTGGTCGGCGCAGGCTCAGGAGCTGTTGACGGGGGCAGCCATTACCCTCGTGCTAACACTGCTCCTGCGCTCGGTGTACCCGCTGCTAAGCGGTATACAGCCAGGAATCAAACCGTTTTTCTTCATGGTGGTCTACGTGTTCATCTTCATCTGGCAGCTCATCCTCGCCAACATCGATGTCGCGAAGCGCGTGCTCTCGCCACGCATGCCGATCAGTCCCGGCATTGTCAAAGTGAAGACAAAGCTCAAGAGCCCGCTCGCCAAAATGATGCTCACGAGTTCCATCACCCTTACACCTGGCACGCTCTCCCTCGATGTTCAGGGCGACGAAATCTTCATTCACTGGATCGATGTGAAGGGGAAGGATGTCGCCACCGCGACCGACGCGATCGTCTCAGTGTTCGAGAAAGGATTGAAGGAGGTTGTCGAATGATGACCGTTACATTAATTCTCATTGGCCTGGCTGCCCTGCTGACCGTGGTGAGGCTCATCAAGGGGCCGAGTCTCTTCGACAGACTTGTGGCATCGGACACCCTTTCGGTGATCGGCGCGGCCTTCATTGTGGTGATCGCCGAGATCGTACAGACGACGAGCTATATGGATGTGGCGTTGGTGTATGGCATCGCCGGTTTTCTCGGGACTGTGACAATCGCCCGGTTCTTCATGAGGGCATCGAAATGACAGCGATAGGACAGATTCTGCTGCTGATTGGCGGCATATTTCTTTTTCTCGGGTCGCTCGGGCTCGTGCGCATGCCCGATGTCTACAACAGGCTCCAGACCGGCACCAAGGCGAGCACGCTCGGCGCGATGTCGATCGGGCTGAGCGCGATATTCCTCCTGCCGGGCGCGGCGGGCAAGGCGGTGCTCTTTGTGATCTTTATCGTACTCGCGAACCCGATCGCTTCGAATACGCTGGGTCGCAGCGCATACCTGTCGGGCGTCAAGCTCGCGGATGAATCGGTGAGCGACGAGTGGGGCGCGCAGGATGAGGAGGGCAAGAAATGATCGCGATGGTCATTTTTGTGAGCGTGCTGTTGATTGGACTGGCGGCGGGCGCGATATTCGTGCGGTCGCTCGGTTCGGCGGTGATTCTGCTCGGAGCGGTGAGCTTGCTCGTCGCGGTAGTGTTTCTGTTGCTGGCGTCGCCCGATGTCGCGATTACCGAGGCGGCGATCGGCTCGGCGCTGACGACGCTCGTGTATGTGCTCGCGCTGCGGCGCACGGATTCGGTGCACCGCGCGGACACTGATGGCTCGCCGAAGGCAGATAGCGTGGCGCGGGCGGCCGATGGCTCGGTGCGGCCGAGCGGCGTACCTGGCGCTTCCGGCGCGTCCGGCAATCTGGGCGCGAAAGGGGGCAGCCGTGCGTAAAGTGATCGGTTTCCTTCTCATCGCGAGTTTCGCGTTCTTTATCGTGTCGCTTGTGGCGCGCGATCTCTGGGTCGACGATCCGTCGCAGGTGCGGACTCTCGGTCAGGCCGCGATCGGTCAGACCATACCTCAGAGCGGCGCCGCGAACACCGTCACGGCGATCGTGGTGCAGTTCCGTGGCCTCGACACGCTCGGTGAAGTAACGGTGCTCTTTTTAAGCGCGCTTGGCGTCGCGCTGCTCTCAGGCGAGTTCGCGGGTAGGGGGCTCTCGGAGCTCTTCGCGGACGACGGCGGCTTCATTCTTCACTATGGGACGAGGCTTGTGCTGCCGCTCATCGCGCTTGTGGGCGCCTACATCGTGGCGCACGGGCATCTCTCGCCCGGCGGAGGTTTCCCCGGCGGCGTGCTCATCGCGACGGCGGTCTTTGCCGTACTGATGACGAACGCACAGCAGCGACTGTCCACGCGACTCATGGCGGTGATCGAGGGGCTGGCGGGGCTGGCCTTTGTGGGTTTGGGCACTTTGGGCCTGTTGGGGGACAAGTTCTCGTTCCTTGCGAACGTGCTGCCGAAGGGACAGCTTGGGTACCTCTTCAGCGCGGGCATCATTCCGCTCATCTACGCGGCGGTTGGTACGAAGGTGGCGGCTGAACTCTCGACCCTCGTGACGAGCCTCACGGGCAGCGACAGGGATGGTGGCGAAGATCATGGCGCGTCGAGCATTCCGGCAGACACACAAGGAGGCGCGCGATGATATCGGTCAGCGCGGTGCTCTACACCACGAGCATCATTCTCATACTCTTGGGGCTTTACGGCGCGCTCACGAGAAAGAATCTGATCCGCACTGTCATCAGTCTCGATGTGATCGACCTCGGAGTGAACATCTTTCTCATCACCATTGGATATATCAAAGACGGCAGGGCGCCGATCTATGTTGTCGGTTCTGGGAGCCTGAGCGATCAGGCTGCGCGCATGGCCGATCCGCTTCCTCAGTCGCTCGTGCTCACCGCGATCGTCATCGGCTTCGGTGTCACCGCGGTAGCGCTCACACTGATCATGCGCCTGTATGAAAAGAGGAAAACCGTCGAGGTTTCCGAGACAAGGGGGCTGAAATGGTGAGTCCAATGATTCTGATTGCGCTGCCCTTGGCGACAGCTTTCCTCATCGTGCTCATAGGCTCGAGGGTGGCGGCCAGATGGCTGGCGCTCGCCGCGGTGGCGCTTCTCGTGGGGCTGGCGCCCTTTTGGTTCGCCGACATACTGCGAAATGGCCCCATGAGCATTGTGCTCGCGGACGTGCTTCCGCCGCTCGGCATCGCCTTCGGACTCGACGCGCTGTCGGCGGGTTTTGTGCTCTTGATCGCGGTGAGCGGGCTTCTCGTGCTGCTGTACTCCGTGCCCTACATTCCGCACGCGGGGCAGTTCGAGGGGGCAAAGAAGGCGGAGACGCGCTACTACGCGCTGTTCCTGCTGCTCATGGCGGGAAGCTTCGGCCTCGTGATGACAAAGGATATTTTCAACCTCTTCGTATTCTTCGAGATTCTCTGCATTTCGTCGTATATCCTCGTGGCGTATAGCCAGGAGGAGCGCTCGCTCGAAGCGGGCATCAAGTACATGATTCTCGGATCGATCGGCTCGGCGTTCATGCTTGTGGCGATCGGACTGAGCTACCGTGTCGCGGGAAGCCTCGCGATGAACGATATCGGACTGGCGCTGGCCGCCGCTCCGCACGGATACGCCCTCCTCGTCGCGGTGCTCTTCACGCTGGGATTCGGCATTGAGGCGGCGATATTCCCGCTCAACACCTGGCTCCCCGACGCGCACTCGAGCGCGCCAAGCTCGATCAGCGCGGTGCTCTCGGGTTTCGTGATCGAAGTGGCGCTCGTGGTCTTGGTGAGAATCGGAATTTCGGTGTTCGGGACGCTGATGGAGCCCGCGCTGGGCGTCCTTGCGTTGGCGGGCGTGGTGGTCGGCGAACTCGCGGCTCTTGGCCAGAAAGAACTCAAGCGGACGCTCGCGTTTTCGAGCATCGGGCAGGTGAGCATCATGCTCTTCGCCTTCTCGCTCGGCACGCAGTCGGGCGATTGGGCGGGCCTCGGGCAGCTCCTCATGCATACTGGCGCCAAGAGCGCGCTCTTCCTTGTTTCCGGCTATTTTATTCTGAGGACGGGCAGCCACGAGATTGAGTCGTACCGCGGCCTCGCGCGCCGCATGCCCGCCGCGGCCGCCTTCTTCAGCCTGGCGGCCCTTTCCCTCGTGGGCATGCCGCCCTTCTTCGGTTTCTTCACCAAGTTCAGGATCATCGAAGTCGCCGCCGCGGCGCGCTCGGCCCTCGGCTACGCCGGCATCGTGGTCATTCTGTTCGGCACGGTCATCGAAGCGGTGTACCTCTTCCGCATCGTGCGCGTGCTGTATGGCGGGGCTATAGAAGGCGCGCGAAGTGACGCGCTCGTCGGAATCGAGGCGGCGGCAGGCGCGGACGGCGCCACCCCATTCGCGGACGGCGCCACGCAAGGAGCCCTCGCCAATGCAGCAGGATCTCTGGCCAGTGCCGCAACGCCGACCCGCGCCGACCTCCCGGCCCTGGCGTGGATCGCCGTGGCTGGATTTGTTGCACTCGTGCTGGTGGGCGGATTTGCCTTCCCATGGTTCGATCAGGCGCTCCAGCCGATCGCCGCGGCGCTGGCTACACTCTAGGAGGAACCTGAATGTCGATTACCACATTGTTGTTGGTGCCTCTCGCGGGATTCCTCGGAGGCCTCGCGCTCGCTGCGCTGGTTCCTGGGTCAAAAAGCCCGCGCACCTCAGGCGCAATTCAGAAATTTGTCGCGGTTGCCGGATTTGCCCTGCTCTTCGTCGAAGCGTTGGCGACCAGAAGCAGCGCAGGCGTAAGCAGCATCGAACTGTGGCTCTTCGGTTTTCCGCTCCACTTCGCGATGACCCAGCTCTCCTGGTACTTCATCGCGATGGTGACGGGCATCACCCTGGTGACGGTGCTCTTCAGCCTTCAGGGCCTGCGCGACAACGGGAAATATCCTCTTTATTACGTCTGGCTCTTTGCCAAGACCTTCGGCATGCTCGGCGTGCTCCTCGCGAACGACCTCCTCTCATTCTTTATCATGTGGGAAGTGATGTCGTGGTGCACCTACTTCCTGCTCCAGCAAGGCGGTGAGAAATCCAAGCGCGCGGCGGGCAGCTACCTCGTCTACGCCGTGGTCGCGGGCATGACCTTGCTTGGCGGTCTGATGTATGTCCTCTTCCACGTAGGAAGCGTCGAGTTCGATGCCATCAGCAAAGCCTTCGCAGGCTTCGGAGCGGGGAGCGTGATCGTGGCGCTCGTGCTGATTCTCATTCCCATGCTGATCGAAGCCGCGGCGTATCCGGCGCACTGGTGGCTGCCTTCGGCGTACGCGAACGCCGAAACCGGCATTTCTGCGTATCTCGCCGCGATTTCAACGCGCATCGGCATCTACGGAATGACCTTTTTCCTGTTCGCGGGCTTCGGGCTCTCGGTGATCAATATCGCGAGCGTGAACAAGTTCGTGAGCGTCCAGGAAGTGCTTATGGTGATCGGCGCCTTTACGATGGTAGTGCCGACCTTTACAGCCCTCTTCCAGCACGACGCGAAGGAACTCATGACCTGGCACTCGATTGGCCAGGGCGGCTACATGATCGTCGGCATCGCGAGCTCGACGACGCTCGGCATCGCGGGCGGACTCTTCCATGTGTTCAACCATATGGCGTACGTCAGCCTGATTCTCTTCAGCATCGCCGCGGTTGAGTACCGCACGGGCACCACAAACCTCAACAAGCTCGGCGGGCTCATCAAAAAGCAGCCGATCGCGTATCTGGGCATGCTCTTTGGCATTATCGGCCTGGCCGGCATTCCGCCTATGAACGGATTCGTGTCGAAGTGGCTTATTTACCGGGCGCTTATTTTGAGCGGACACCCCTTTATCGCGCTCTCTGCTATTATCGCGACCCTGGGAACGATTCTCTCGGTGTACAAGCTGATCCACAACACGTTCCTCGGCCAGCTTCCCGAGCGCTACAACGACGTCAAAGAGGTGGGCTGGGGCATGCGCCTCCCCATCATTTTCATGATGGCGGTGGTGTGGTTTACGGGCATCTTCCCGGGAACAATCCTCAGCGTGATCGCGGATATCCAGAAGAGCCTCGGTCTCGAGGCGATCGCGGTTACCGCGCACGGCGTCGCGCCGTCCATGGGGCAGCTCAACATGCTCGTTATCAATATCGTGTTTATCGCGGCGCTCCTCGTAAGCTGGCTCATCTACCTCGCGGCGGGTAAGCGCAAGCACATCGGCCAGTACGACAACTACGCGGCAGGCCACTTTCTCGACGCGTCGATTCCGTACAACTACAACTATGACTTCTATGCCGGCATGGACCATATTTTCGGGCCCGCGCTCCATAAGCCGCCCGTCAAGCGATTCGAGCAGTCGATCGTTGCGGTGGTGGCAGGAGCGAGCGAATACCTGCGCAGGCTCTTTACGGGCAATGTGACGACCTACGCGGCGTATGTGGTCGCGGCGGCGGTAGTCGTACTTCTCGCACTGGGAGGCGGACGATGAGCGTACTCAGTTTAATCGTGTGGATCATCGCGTATCCACTCATCACATTCGCCATCGGCGTGCTGCTCGGCGGCTACGAGCGTAAATTCGCGGCGCGGGTAGAGCGGCGCATAGGGCCAAGCTGGATCCAGCCCTTCTACGA
>JAKALZ010000052.1 GCA_021813065.1 bacterium | reverse complement strand
TCGCTTAAACTGAACGAGCCAGAAACCGTAATCCGCGCGAATGAGCTGTTTGCCGCGCAGTACCCGTATCCGCTCCATCTTGGTGTAACTGAAGCAGGTCCGCTTGTCGCGGGCGTCGTCCGGAATACCGCTGCCCTCGTTCCTCTTTTGAAAAAAGACATTGGCGCGACAATTCGCGTCTCGCTTTCGGATACGATGGAACAGGAAGTCATCGCAGGGAAAGAAATTCTTGCTTGCGCAGGCAAGATAATGAATAGTGTGAGAATTGTATCCTGTCCGCGCTGCGGTCGAGCATCCTTCGATACGCACGCATTTGTCGCGCGGTGGAGTGAACGGCTCTATTCGCTGAATTCGAGCATCTCGGTGGCGGTTATGGGCTGCGTTGTGAATGGTCCAGGAGAGGCTCGACACGCGGATCTCGGTATCAGCGGAGCTGGGAATTCGGTTTTGATTTTTAAACATGGAGAAATCGTGCGGCGAACTGACGTTCAGAACGCCGACCGCGCGTTCCAGGAAGAGCTCGAATCGCTGCTGAGCGCGGATACGGCGCAATAAGCGGCGATTTCGCGAGCAACCTTCAATGAACGCTCAACCTATTTTTTTGATTTCGATCCTTTCGCGTCTTCTTCATTAATTTCACAGATCATCGAATCGACCATGCCCCGAATGAAGGGATCGCTGATCGAGTATATTCGTCGCGTTTTCTTTACTTCGGATGAGACAATCCCGTAGCGCTTCAAAATCGCGAGATGCTGCGACACGACAGGCTGCGGTTGATCGAGACAGCGCCAAATGTCTCCCACGCAAGGCACTTCTTGATGGGCGATGAGGCAGAGAATTTTAAGTCGAATGGGATGTCCTATCGCTTTGTATTTCTGAGCGTATGGTGACAATTCTTCTTCATTGCAGGGTTTTGGCGTCGTTTCCATAATGCGATCATTATATAGCGAATTTTATAAAAATGCAAGTTAGATACGTCATTCTCTCATAATGCGCTGAGCCTTCGCTACAAGCCTACTGCCGCGGTGGGAGGGTAAATGCGCGGTGCCGATCGCGCCTTTTAAGAGAATGGAGGGATCGTTCAAGAATTGATCCTCAATGATGTTCGTTGTTTGTTCCAATGCATCCGAGCTTGTGTTGAACACAAGAACCTTGCATCTGGAGAGTGCTTGATAGAATCGGATGAAGCCGATGATCATTTGAGCGTGGAGAGGAAAATCGCGGCGTCTGATGACGAGAATATCAGGATGCAACTCTTGCATCGCGTCGAGCAATCGGAGCGGATCGCGGAAGCGGATTGTGCAGATGTCTTCGGCCATCAGCGTTTTGATCGCGGGATCAGCGATGGTATCTTCTTCTATTAATAATAGTGTAAGCATAATTATTCTTATTTTGCCCGTAGAAAACAAAAGCATCTGTAGCTATACTTAGCGCCGCACGCGACGGAAAAGCATACGATGAAACCAGGTATTCCGCAAGCATTATTCGAAACTATTTCTCGAAACCCCGCGCTCGCCGCGATTCACGCGCAGATAGAGAGGGGAGAATTCCCGATTCATCTTCAGAACTCTGAAAACGCGCTTTTGGCATTCAGTCTCGTCGCGCTGCTCGCCACGACAAGACGGAAAAGCATCATCGTGCTGCCGTCGGACCAAGAAGCCGAAGAGTTTGGACGAGACCTCGAACTCGCCCATGCGAATGTGTTGAATTTTCCATCGTGGACTGGAGCGCCCTACAAATCGATCCCCAGCCGATCCAGAGTTTTCACAGAGAGGACCTCAGCGCTCGCGCGCTTCGCCGAGGGCGATTACCGCATCGCAGTCATTTCCGCCAGAACCCTCGCGATTCCCGTTCCGCCTCCAGAGTACGTTCGCGCCCACACCCTCCATCTCAAGGTAGGAGCCCAATTCGAGCCGACACAGATCTCCGGCGCGCTCGCTGAGCTTGGTTACCTTCGTGTTCCCTCCGTGAACTTTCCCGGCGAGTTCGCGATGAGAGGAGAGGTGCTCGATATCTTTGTTCCCGGTGGACCGCTGGCGACACGAATTCACTTCGACTTTGATACCATTGAGAAGATCACGCAGTTCGACGCCACAACCCAATCGGGAAACGTGAAGCTCGACCGCATCAGCATACGCCCGCTCAAGGAAGTTGTATGGAACAGAGATTCAGTGGAGCGCGTGAAGCGTCACGCGGCTGAATTCTCGATGTCTGACGCTCGGCTCGATCAGCTTTTCGACAAGCTCCTCAACGGAGGCGATATCCAAGGAGAGGAACTATGGTTTCCTCTGGCGTTTGACCGAGTGTACAGCCTCTTTGAGTACGCGGACGCATCGACATTCTACGTCGTTATCGCACGAGAACGCATCGAAGCCCTCTCCGAGACACTCCGAAAAGAATACGCGGCGATGTACAGAATGGCAATTCGTGAAATGTTTGTTCCGCCTCCACAGGCTTTGCTGATCAATGTTTCGGAACTGATCAGCGTTCACCCCGCGACGATGTACTGTTACGCCCTGCGAGGTGTGGATGCGGCCAACGAGAGGATTTCTCTCGGCGCTGAACCTCCACGCTCATATTTTGGCAACATTAGACTCCTCAAAGAGGAGCTTGAAGGCTTCAAGCGAGATCAATATAAGACATGGATTATCGCCTCCACCGACCCTCAGGCTGAGCGCATCAGATCGCTTCTTCAAGACGAGAGCATCTCCATCGCCATAGGCCCTGTTTCTTCGGGTTTCACGCTTCCTTCTCTCAAAGTCAGGGTGCTCGCGGAGCACGAACTCTTTGGACGCAGGAAACATGTTCCCAGATCGCTCGCGAAGACAAAGAGCGCGGTTATCGAGAGCTTCATCGATCTTAGCCCTGGCGACTTTGTGGTCCACGTGAACTATGGCATTGGCAAATTCACCGGTATAGAACGACTTACTGTCCTCGGCCTTGAGCGCGATTACATTCAGATCGAGTACGCGGACGATGAGAAGGTCTTTGTGCCCATCGAGCAGGCGAACCTTGTACAGCGCTATATCGGCAATGAAGGCGAGGCGCCTCGGCTCGACTCGCTTGGCTCAAAGTCGTGGGAAACGCGCAAAAAACGGGTGAGCAAGGCAGTTGAGGAACTCGCCGAGCGGCTGATTCGCATCTACGCGCGGCGAAAGGCTTCGGCGGGCTTCGCCTTTCCTCCTGACACGGAGTGGCAACTTGAATTTGAGGCGACCTTTCCGTTCGAGGAGACAGACGATCAAATCCGCTGCATCGATGAAGTGAAGAGAGATATGGAAAGCCCCAAGCCCATGGACAGGCTCGTCTGCGGCGATGTCGGATTCGGAAAGACAGAAATCGCGATGCGCGCGTGCTTCAAGGCGGTAACTTCGGGTAAACAGGTGGCGTTCCTCGCACCGACGACAATTCTTGCCGAACAGCACTACGAGAATTTTCTCGAGCGCATTGGAGAGTTCCCGATCAGGGTAGCGCTCCTCTCGCGACTGATCGATAGGAAGACACAGAATAACATCATAAAAGGCCTCGGCGATGGCCGCGTAGATATGGTAATCGGAACCCACAGGATTCTTCAGAAGGATATTCGCTTCAAGGATCTTGGCTTGCTCGTGATCGACGAAGAGCAGCGCTTTGGTGTCAAGGATAAGGAGCGGCTCAAGGAGATGAAG
Source organism: bacterium (assembly GCA_021813065.1). Lineage (GTDB taxonomy): Bacteria > Spirochaetota > Spirochaetia > Treponematales > Rectinemataceae > Rectinema. The sequence continues at coordinate 5,851 of JAKALZ010000052.1, read as the reverse complement.
GCGGGGGTCGACTGCCTCACGCTCACCGCGACCCCCATTCCGAGAACGCTGCACATGTCTCTCTTGAAAATCCGCGACATGTCGGTGCTCAAGACTCCCCCTATGGAGCGTCAGTCGATTCAGACCTTCGTGGAGGAGTATACTCCCGAAATTGTCGTGCGCGCGATTCGCGCCGAAATCGAGCGTGGTGGCCAGATTTTCTATCTGCACAATAGAATCGAGACACTCCCTGAGGTTGAACAGTTCATCCGACAGCTCGTTCCCGAAGCGCTCATCGAGAGCGCGCACGGCCAGATGGATCCGAGAGACCTGGAAGCGATCATGCACCGATTCATTCACGGCGCATTCCACGTGCTCGTCTCGACGACCATTATCGAAAACGGAATCGACATCCCGAACGTCAACACCATAATTATAGACAGAGCTGACAACTACGGTGTGTCTCAGCTGTATCAACTCAAAGGGCGCGTGGGGCGTTCCGATAGACAAGCGTACGCGTACCTCCTCTACCCCGACAAGCGCGCCCTCAGCGAGCTTGCGATGAAACGACTCCAGATCATTTCGGATTTCACCGAACTCGGTTCGGGCTTCAAGATCGCGATGAAGGACCTCGAGGTACGCGGCGCGGGCAATCTCTTGGGGCGTGAACAATCCGGCGACATCTACGCGGTTGGATTTGATCTCTATCTAAAACTGCTCGACGATGCCGTATCGAGGCTCTCGGGACAAGAAATAGCGTCAGAAGAACCCTATCTCGAACTTGAATACTCAGGATTTATCCCCGATAGCTACATTTCCGTTCCGATGATTAAAATGGAAATTTACAAGCGGATCGCCTCGGTGCAGACGCAAGAGGAAGTCGACGCGCTTCAAGAGGAGATGGCGGAGAGATTTGGTCCTCTGCCTGAGGAAGCGCTTTCTCTCCTCGCCCTCGCGGAGATGCGCGTGCTCTGCCGCAAGCTCTCTATCTCAAGCCTCAGAGAGCGGAGAGGTGTAGTGAGTGTCGAATTCTCGAAAGTTTCAAAAATTTCAGTCGAAAAACTGCTTCGTTTGATTCGTCAATCTTCCGGCTCCATCAGGCTCTCGCCAGAAAAACCCAACGCCATCTTGATCCAAACAAAGGCGATTGGCCTGCATGAAAAGAGTGCCTATCTCAAAGAGCGCCTTTCTCTGCTCGCTGGTTGAATCGAGTTTTACGTCGCATAAAGTCGCCTCGCGGCAGTGAGGCTGGCGTGCCGAAACAAAAAACAGCGGGGACCTCGGGGATGTCGAAGCTGTCCTTCTTCCAGGTTAAAACGGGCTCCGAACGCACGAGAGGCTCATCGGTGCCGAGATTGCCCGCCAAGCAGAGATGCAGCGTTTCTGGTAAGGCGATTGTGCACTCCTGTATCGTCCTCGAGTTTCGGTATGGCGTTTCTATGAAGATTCTCGATGCGCCATCGCGGAGCGACGCGGTTCCCTCAGCGCTGAGCTTTTTGCGCAGTTCCTCCCTGCTTTTCGGTAGGTAACCGAGAAAGGTAAAGGATTGACCATTGAGGCCCGAGGCGGCGAGCGCCATAATGATAGAGCTGTCGCTCCCCATGGGAAACACCCGGATACCCGCTCGGTGAGCCGCCGCGACGAGCGCGGCTCCAGGATCTGCCACGCAGGGCATGCCGGCTTCAGAGAGCACCGCGCAATCGTTGCCCTGGGTGAGCGCGCTGAGGGGCGCGTCGAGGTCGCGGTCCAACGAATGCTCGCTCAGCGGGTAAAAGAGCGTGTTCGAGTACTGTTCAGGAGTGAGCATTCGCGAGAGAAAGCGCGCCGCGCTCCTTTCGGATTCCACTATAAAATGCGTGATTCGGCGAAGTCTCTCCGCGTTGCGCGCTGGCAAGCACGCTCGCAGAAGATCCGGTTCCCAAGTCTCAGGAGAATAGGGGATGAGTGGCGTTGGGATAAGGTAGAGCGTGCCGGTCTTCTTATTTTGTTCGAACATAGTAGATCCTCATATCCTCGTTCTCTGGAGATCTTGAAGCGCTTGGCTGATGAGAGGGAGCAGCACTTCGGTATTCCAGTACCCGCGCTTGCGAAGACTTTCCCCGTACAGTCGAGTAGCCGACTGTATCGTTTTGTTTGAGAGAGGGAAGGAAGAAGACGCGATTTTCTGTTCAGCTTCAATATCCCGGAAAGCTCGCTCTCCAGCTATGACAAGCTTGAAATTCGCGAGTGAGCGACGGTCGATGCTCGCGGTCGATACGAGATAGCCTCCATCGCCCTCTGGAAAGATGCCAGAGCCAATTTTCCTGATAAAGAGGTGATCAAGTGCTTGAAGTGGCACTCTGACGCGAGTCAGCAGCATATTCTGCTCCATATTTGGAAGGCCGTCTTGATCCGCGAGGTACCAGATATTTTTTATTGTGGTTTTCGAGGGTGAGCGGAACTCGACCTCTGCGTCGAGACTCGCGAGCAGGGCCCACAGCGCGAGAAATCGCTTCGAATACATGATGTGTCCACCAATTGTCGCGAGCTCACGAACCGCGGATGTTCCGATGGATCGTAAAAGATCACGAGCTTGCGCTCGATCGAAAGGATATATGTGCTCGAGTGACGCGAGCGTACAGACCGCGCCGAGGGAGATCATTCGCTCTGTTTTATGAAGGGAAGAAAGTTCCGGAATATAGTGGATGCAGGCGATTGAAGGTTCGAATGATAGATATCTGGTGCGCTGTTCAATGCCGAAGGTGGTCGCGCCGGCAATGATCCGCACCTGTTTCTCTTTGTCGACGAGTGTGAGGAATTCCTGAATCGACCTTGGGTAATGGATTTCGCTGAGGTTCATGGCGCTTTTCTCGCGGTATCGAGGCGGCGGATCGCGCTCCGAAGCGTGTGGATGTACTGCTCAGGCGCGGCACAATCGCAGTAAGCGTTAGCGAGCGCTTCGCGGATATCCTCATCAGATGGCGCAAGGGATTTTCTTAGGAGGTAGAGCGCGAGGAGCATGAGCGCGCTTTCACCTCCGCAGCACAGATCGATGCCTTCTTTCTGGAATTCAGTCGAAATGATGGTGAACTCCTTGGTTTTTTGAAAAGCTTCCAAGGTTTCCACGCGTCTCTCGCGGAGCATAAAGGCGGGCATGATACAGCTGTACACAGGCTTGCCATCGAGAAGAATAAGACAGCCGCCGCATTTTCCGCTTAGACAATTCGCGGAGAGGCTGTGGATGTCGAAGTGCCCGACAAGCACATCGACCGCGCGCTCGGCGCTTGTAATGTTCGCCTTTTGGGCGTTCCCATTGAGAGTAAATTCGATATTCATGAGTGTGCTCCCCCATCCACAATGAGTGAGGCTGATCTGAGAGGAATGGCGAGTCGGGTCGCTGATTCGAACTGTTGGATCACACCGAGAAAGCACGATAGGGTGAGCGAATACGCGAGGCCGCCTATAGGCCGCGCGATTACCGCCTTTTCATCCTCGAGGAGACTGACATGGATTTCGCTTCTGGCGAGTACAGAGTCGTAGAACGTGATGGCAGAACGGGATTGTGATGCTCCAATGAGGCAGGCTCGGAGCGCCTCTACGCAAGAAGCGCGCAGAGAAGCGCGTGCCGAGGTAGCGGATAATATTTTCCCAGCGTGCACAGATATGTCCAGTTTGATGTTCTGAACTGTCGAGGTCAGCGTATCGTACTCAACTTCAAGGATAGCTGAACCGACAGACGGGTGCGATACATATTTTTTTACAGAATTGTCACTCTCAGGATGCTTAATGAGGGAAAAAGCGCGCACGCTGAGCGGAAGACCTTCACGGAAGCGCATTCGCTGGATTCGTTCCTCGGCGCGACGAACGAGATCGCTTACGAGCGCGATACCTGCGGATGAGATGAGGGGGATAGCGCCAGAGTGAGGCTCCTGTATCGCTTCTATCGCAACATGGGAGAGCGGGGTTTTCGTGCTGTTCGCGATCTGTTGACGAAGCGATGATTTGAGACGCTCCGAGCCGAATGCCGCGTCGGTTTCGAGCAAGGTTTTCAAATTTCTATCGAGGGTAATTTGAATCTGCGCCTTCTGTCCTGCGGGTGGCATAGAAATCTGTGAATCCTGATAGGCGATCGAGAATGAGAGCGCGCGAAGTTTCGCTTCTTTGCCGCCAGGGTTTCGCTTGAAAATTTGTTCGTACGCGGCGTATTTGCGGTAAAAATCAGCGCGCGCGAGGAGCGATTGCGCGATATGAAGCGCGGGAAGCTCGCGCTCTTGAGCCTTGGGTGATGTGTCGGGCGGCCGATTGCCAGAAAAGACGCTTTGAGAGAGCTCGATGGCGCTTATGTCCATCGCTCGAGCAGCTTGGGCAAGGTGGGCCTCGAAGAGACTGAAAAGCGCCACTGATGAAATACACTCAGTGGCACCCATGGGTATCGCCTCGGTTCTTACGGCGATACCAGTCACGGAAAACGCCGCGTTGGGGATAATGTCCAGCGCGAGGCGCGCTGTTTTTTCAACTAATAATCTCGCGAAAATAGAATACGCGCCAATGGGAATCGCGAATCTGCAGTTGGCGCTGAGGAGCCGATGGCTTTTTTTTGACCATCGTGTCGAGAGGTGCATAGAAATGCCGTGGGCATAGGGCAAAAAATTCTTTTCTCTCGCGGGGGAAATGAGGAGTTTGATTGGCTTTTTGAGTGCCCATGCGGCGGCTGCCGCTCTTGCCGCGAGGAGCGAGGGGAACCAAGTGTAGAGTTCCGAGCTGTCGTGCAGGTGCATCTGAATGATTTCGATATCTTCGATCCGCGCGTCCATCAGCTTCGCGATGCAGGTTCGCACATGTTCTGGCCACAATGTAGGGCACGCGACCTTGAGCTTGTCGTAATCCCACTCGGCAATGGCGCCGATACCGCTGTGAAAAGTGAAAGGGTGAGGTTCGATGCGAAGAAAGGATGTGTGCTCGAATATCTCTCCTGAACCATCGGATTGAGGAGGTGTCACGCTGTGTTGATTATCCGATGTCGTCTTTGCTGAATCGCTTCGAGCGTAATCGACTCTCGCGGCGATGTGCTCGGAGTTGAATACGTGCCAGTCAGACCGAGGTTCTTTCCCGCCCTCGCACTCTACGACAGTCGACGAAGCGAGCTCTTCAACGATGAGCGGGTTTGGCCCGATGAGCAGGCCTACGGCCTCGCCTCGGTAGGAGACTGTCTTTGTCGCGAAGAGTGGCACCGAAATTTCGCCAATGCTGAGTTCATTGTGAAAGGGCAGCTGGTCGGCGGTAAGAAGGCTATAGCCTTCTGGAAGCGGTGGTGTGGTGATCCCGTGTATCGCGCCGATTTCCTTCCCTGAGCGTATGATGTACGCGTATACCATGCCGGTGACAGTAATCTGATCAAAGGGAAGGGATTCGTGCCTCCTCATGATATCTTGTGGCTCCCCTCAGCTGAAGTCTCTTCTGTTTCAAGAACCTCGTAGGCGAGATCGAGCGTCATCACCGATTCCGCGATGGTGAGTCTCACTTTGACCCTCTGTTTACGCCGATCGACCTTTACGATAAAACCTTCGATTCCCTGCAGGGGCCCCTGAATTACGCGGATTTTCTGATTTTCGTCGAATCTCACCAATGAAGGAGTTACGAGACTTCCAAAGTGCACGAAGTGGTTAATGATCTCGCTATCTTTGAGATTGAGCGGACGAGGCGATTCGTTGCTCGGAAGGAATCGAATAAAGAAGCGTGAGTGGCGGATTAAGTGCAAAACCTGGAGAGGGAGCGCCTCTCCCTCATGCTCAAAGAAGATATACCCAGGGAAGACTAGTGAGTCTTCGAGTTTTGTTTTCCCCTTCTTGCGAATGAACATTTGTTTCATTATTTTGTGGAATCGTACTCCGGG
>JAKALZ010000051.1 GCA_021813065.1 bacterium | reverse complement strand
CATCGTCGATTTTCCGAAATTGAAGGTGATGGTATTCCATGTTCGGAAGAGAATGCGCTCCATGAGAGGCCGGTCGAGCCGATATAGATGGATGAGGTCGTTGCGCCGCTGCTCCTGGAAGCGTTGAAGCGCCGAAACTTGCATGTTTTTTAGGCGCATAGATTCGGCGCGCACCTGCTCCTCGATGCTCGAGCGCACAGTCTGCTCGTTGACCGTGTTGAAGAGCACCGAGAGTATGAAAATAATGATGATATAGGTGAAGATGCCTTTGAGCACACGCTTCAGCGCGAACCACTTGTACATACGCCACCTGCTCTTTCCGGTTGTTTTGAATACCGAACGTTACTTTCCAATGTGAAGCGCCATTCGCGCTCAAGAAAGGGCGTGCCGCCGCGCGGCGGCACGCCACGATTTCCACAAAATCAGAACACAACGAGCGAAGAAGCCTGGACAGACGGCGATTCGGTGGCGAATACCGCTTGCACAACGATGGTATAGGCACCCGGTTTCAGGGCGCCGAGATCCTTCGCCGGGATCAGCGCCTGGAAATTGCCCGCGCTGACGAACTTCGCCGCGTATGCCTTCTCGGTGTTGTCGGCGAGTACGAGGGTTACGGTTACTTTCGCGGCGTTGTCGGCCGCCTTGGCCGTATCGTCGGGATAGGTCACGGCGGACACCTGCACATCGATCTTCGCGTCAGCAGTGCGCTGCGCGGTGGCGGGAACCTTCACATCGTCGATGCGCGTGATCGTGGTGCGGAACAGTTTCGGGAAGTAATCCGCGCGGTACGGATAGTCCCTGAACGCCGTGAGCTCGATGTAGTTGGCGCTGTAGTCGACCTTGCTCAGGAAGAAGGGGCCGTTCGAGATGTAGGCGTTGCCGTAGGTATCGATGAACTTGATCGCGGCGATGTAACGAGCGATCGCCTGGTCCGGCGTTACCCATTGCTTGATCGAATCGGGTACATACTTGGCCGCGATGAAATCCTGCAGCTTGGCCTTGATGTCGGCCACGCACTTCGGATTGATAACATCTACCTCGGTGACGGAAGGATCGTTCGAGAAGGAGTACTGCGTGCCAGACTTCGATCCATCCACAACAAGTTTCGCGAGAGCCTCAGTGATCTCCCAGGAGACTTGCGTCTGTCGTCCTGGATTGCCCGACTTTGGCGTTACGGCACCGGTCGCGGCGACACGGTCTTTGTCCATCGGCCAGTTGAAATCGAAGTAGGTGGTAAAGCTACCGTCATTGTTCACCACCGTGCCTTTGGAAATAGGCAGCGTGGACTGGTACTGGGAAGCGTAGGCCTCATCGTAGTACTTGTCGTCGGGGCTGTCCTTATTCGCCCACTCATAGGTGAACGCGGTGGCGTACATGATATCGGCGAGGGTGACAGGTTGGCCGCTGTGCCATTTGCCATAGATGTACTGCTGGTTCGAGAGTTTGGAGTACGCCTTGATGGCGCTGTTCTTGACATAGTCGTACACGCCGCCGCCCACATCCTTGAACTCGACGCCAGTCTCCCACTTCTTTGTTTTCGAGTTGAAGATGAGCGCGCCTTTGTCGACATCGATGAGACCGACAGGCGGTTCGCCCTCCTTGCCCGCGGCTACTTTGGTCTCGACGTTCTTAAGGTCGTACTTTATGCGCATCGGGGTATCTTTCGCGGAGTTCGGCGACTCAAAGGTCGAAGGATCGCTGCAGGGTTCGATGATCGCCGCGGAATAAGTGTCGCTGAAACCATCGACGCCCACCGGGTCCCACGAGCTCATGAAGAGCCCTCCGCGCGCGGAGTACTGTGTCGCGTGGAGCACCTTTTCGCCCTTGCTGTCGGGTTTGATATCCGCGGAGCGAATAGACCATCCGTTCAGTCCATCGCCAAGCCCGTAGAGCATGCGCGAATTGTAGCGGGCTTTATTGGCGACATAATACTGCATCTGGCTGCAGACATAGATGCGCACTGCCTCTTTGAGGGCCATCTCCTGAACCTTCATGTTGTCGTTCCAGTACTCATCGGCGGTGAGGAACCAGCCGTTGATGTTCTTCTGGGCAATGCGGTCGATCTCTTTGTTCTCATAGTTCCAGAACCCGTTGGTCTGGCCTCCGGGCATGTAGCCGTAATACGGCGAATACATCTGACTGATGGTGATGTCCCACCATGCGCGGGTCGCTCCGGCGCCCCAGCCCTCGGTGTACATCGACCAGTCCCACGCGGCAGGATCGCCTGAATAGGCGAGTTTCCCCGCTTTGGAGCGATCCACTTCGAGTTGCTCTACTTTTAAGCCAGCCTTCTCGAGCTGATCGGAAATGTAGCGGCCCTCGAGGAGTCTGCCCGTTGGATCATCCACGCGGATCATGAAGCGGATCGTCACGGGTTGGCCGTTATACGTCCAGAACTGGCCTGATTTGACGAGTTTTCCCTTGTTTTCAGGGAGATTCGCGGCCTCTTTCATCGCGGCGTCGATATCCGCGATGGCTTTCTTCTCGTTGCCCCGGATCGTCATGCCGAGCTTCGCGGGCACGAGATTGAAGCGGTAGGTGCCAGGCTGGCCGGGCGTCTGGGCGGTGATCATGGGCTCGCCCGCGCCAAGCAGTATTTCATCGACGATTTTTTTACGGTCGATGAGCCAGTTGATGGCGTAGCGCACGTCGCGGATCGCGAGCGGATTGAAGATAATGCGGCCGTCCTTGTGCTGGAAGGTGTACGGCGCCTTGTTGGGAATCGGATTCAGCAGCAGGGACCAGGAGCCGGAGGGTACCGCATAGACTGACAGCTTATCCAAGTCTGCTTGCTGGATGCCCTGGAAGGTCTTGCCATCGAGACCATAGAAGAAGACATCCGTTTTTCCTTCGGCGGTATCCTTGATGCCGATGGTCTGATCCATACGCACATCGAAGATGACTTTGTCCGCATAGGGACCGAACTTTGCCTGCGCTGAAGCGGCGAATAGCAGCGCCAGGGCAAGAACCGATACAAACAGGATCTTTTTCATGCATACCTCCTTTCCTTAGGTTTGCGTAATTAAATTGTACGTCTCGCACCCTTGCCTGTAAAGGGAAAATCGTTATGCGAACGGAATAAGCTTCTTGCTATAGGACAAAGACTTGCGTATGCTCTAAAAGTGCGAAAAAATCAGGGCGAATAGGTGAAAAACATGAATTATCGCGCTGCGTCAGGCGGAGATTTTATCGATGAGTATGGCCGCGTCTTGCTGCTGCGCGGCGTCAATCTCGGGGTGAACAGCAAGGTACCCGCATCGCCGGATGGGCGCACGCACCTCTCTGAGGGATTCTACGATGGAAGGAACGTGTCCTTTGTGGGGCGGCCCTTCCAGCTCGACGAAGCGGACGCGCACTTTTCGCGCCTGGCGCGCTGGGGCCAGCGCTTTGTCCGCCTCCTCGTCACCTGGGAAGCGATCGAGCACGCTGGACCAGGTGTCTACGATACCGCATACACCGATTATCTCGAGGGGATTGTCGAATCGGCGGCGCGCAATGGGATAGGCCTCTTTATCGATCCACACCAGGATGTATGGTCGCGCTGGACAGGCGGTGACGGAGCTCCGATGTGGACGTTGGAAGCGCTGGGATTTGAGCCTAAGAATCTACATGCGAGCGGCGCGGCGATGCTGCATCAGGAAATGGGAGAGCGCTATCCTCGGATGCAGTGGTTCTCGAATCACTTGAGGCTCGCGTGCGCGACCATGTTCACCGTGTTTTTCGCGGGAAACGACTTCGCGCCCGGCATACTCGCGGAAGGCGAACCGATTCAGGACTATCTCCAGCGTCGTTATTTCGAAGCTATAGCACAGGTCGCGACGCGCCTCGCGAGGTATTCGAATGTTGTAGGGTTCGGATCGATGAACGAGCCTGGCGAGGGTTTTGTCGGAATAGGCGACGTGGGCGCGGCGCGGAACGATCTGCTCATGCCGGGGCTTGCCCCGACCCCTTGGGAAGCCATGCGCGCGGGAGAAGGACTTACCGTCGACGCGACGCGAATCGGCGTGAGGGGCGCCTCGCTGCGCCCCGTAGAGAGGGTGCGCCTCGGGATGCCAGGTGTCCGGGCGTGGAAAGAGGGAGAAGTCTGCGTATGGAGGCGCGTCGGGCTCTGGGATATCGAAGGCGATCGCGCGGTAGTGAAGCGGCCCCGATGGTTCGCCGAGGCTGCGCGCGCGAAAGGCGCGGGAGCCGAAGGCGGATCGAATGGCGCACCATCCGCGCAGGGCGATTCGGCGAAAATGAGTGGCGGCGCCCACGCTCTCTTCAATGAGCGCTACTTCAAACCTTTCGTTCAGAAGTTCGCGGCACGTATGGAAGAGGTTCGCACCATGGCAGGACGCTCGCATACGTTTATGGTTTTTGTCGAGAGTTCGCCCCTGGGCGAGCTGCCGCACATTGAGGGAATTCCAGGGCTTGTCAACGAGGCCCACTGGTACGACTCGTTCACGCTGACACTCAAGCGGTGGACAGGATTTTTGGCGTACGATCCCGAAGCGCGGCGTCTCATCGTGGGTCCGCGCGCGGTCCGCCGCAACTTTGTGGACGCGCTCTCGCGCATCGTCCGCCACTCGCGCGAGCGAATGGGCGGCTGCCCCACCCTCCTCGGCGAATTTGGGCTCCCCTACGACATCAATGGCGGGTCCGCCTACCGAACGGGCGACTTTTCCGCCCACGAGCGCGCGCTTTCGGCTTACTACGACGCCCTCGACGCGAACCTGCTCAGCGCGACCATCTGGAACTACACGGCGGACAACGACCACGCACACGGCGATGGCTGGAATGGCGAAGACCTCTCGGTGTACTGCGGGGAAGATGGCGGAGGGCGCGCGCTGAGAGGTTTCGTGCGGCCCTACGCGATGGCGGTGGCGGGCACGATCCTCCGCATGCGATTCAACGCGCGCCATGGCATATTCGAGCTCGATTTCGCGCCGTACCGCGAGATAGGAGCGCCCTCGCTCGTCTACGTGCCCATGCTGCAGTTCCCTCGCGGAGCCCTCGTTTCAGTGGAAGGCGGCTTCTGCGCAGAACCGAGCCTCAAAATCGAGGATACAAAAACCCTCACGCTCCCGCCGGTGGAAGATGGGGGTTATTTCGTGCTGAATATTCGAGCGCCGCTGGAATCTGAACGCTGCTCGCTTCGCATCGTTCGCGCCGGCGGGTGAGGGCGCGCCACGTAACAGCGCCAGCCTATCGGTCCGCGACGCTGCGTTTCGACGCGCCTGCGCGCTGACGCCAGCTTATTTGTTCGCGACCTTCAGAATCCAGTCACCCATCGCCTCGAGCGCCTCAGGCGCGAAATCTTCCTTAATTGTGCCGTACTCAGAGGGAAGCCCCGTTGTAGCGTGCTGGAAGAGATGATTCAGCCCCTCGAAATCGACGGTTGTTACGGCGCTGTCGCCGCCGGATTTGAGCGCCTTAGCGATCGCCGCCAGATTTTCCGTGGCGGGAACCTGGAGATCCTTCGTGCCATCGAGCGCGAGTACCGGCACGGTAACCTGTTTGAGATACTCAGCGGGATCGAGGGCGAGGAAGGTGCGCATCCAAGGTGTGAGCAGCTGATCCGCCTCGACCGAAACCTGGGCTCTTTGAGCCTCTTTCTGCGCCTGTGAAAGCCCCGAAGCTTTGTCGATCGCAAGGTTCAGCGCATTCACAATCTGAGCGTGGAGTGCTGCTGGATCGCCTTGACTCATCGCGATGGAGTAGAGCTCGTTGTTGACCGCGTTCGCCGCCTCGATCTGCGCCTCGGTCATGCCGGACGCGCGGCCAAGCGCCGCGTTCTGCATGAGAAGGAGCTGATCACCGCGAACGCCAGGCCCCGCGAGCATCACGAGGAACGCGAGCTTCGGCACCTGCGTTCGGGTAGCGCTGCGCGCCCCTAAAATCGCCGCGATAAGACCGCCTTCGCTGTGCCCGATAACACCGAGCTCCTTATCGTTAATCCCTGGCTGGGCAGCCAGGAAATCGATCGCTGCCTGCGCGTCGTCGGCGAAATCGAGGGTAGTGGCAGTTTGGAAGGTACCGGTTGAACCGGCGACACCGCGATCATCCCAGCGAAGCGAGGCGATTCCCCGCTGCGCGAGGTAGTCCGCGATGACAAGGAAAGGCTTGTGCCCGAGGATCTCTTCATCGCGGTTTTGCGGACCTGAGCCCGTCACGAGAATAACGGCGGGGAAGGTGCCCTGACCCTGCGGCAGCGTAAGCGTACCCGCGAGCCGGACGCCCGGCGCGGAACTGTCGAACGCAACATCACGAGTGATATAGCTGGGCGTGGCCTGGCTTGGGGCCTGCGCGTCGGTAGTGGGCGTGGAAGGCTGTACGGGCGCGGCTGGCGTGGCAGCCGGTGTGGCTGGCAGGGCGATCTGCGGCGTCGACTGGGCCGATTGCCCCGGCGCGCTCTTTATGAGATTGAGCTCGAAGGACATGCCCGATTGCTTCCATGATCCCTTTATCGCGTTTCCGCTCGTGCCGAGTGTGCCAGTGTAGCTACCGCCAACTGAAGACACTGTCAGATTGAGGTTCGCGCCATCGAATTTTACGGATGAGACTGGGATTCCCTTCGCTCCCTGATCCGGGCTGTCCATCGTCGCGCTGTAGCCAGTTTCTGAAACCTCGATATGAAAGACAATTCTGAGGCTCGCCGCGCCAACCTTGAGCGCGCCGGTCCAGTCGCCGACAATCGCTTGATCTGATGAATGTGCGTCGGCATAGAGCCCGGTTCCCGCTCCGAATACGCCCGCGAACAGCACAATCGCGAACACGCGCGCTGCCCGCCCAATGTGCGCCGCATGGCCCGCAAGTCCTGTACGCCCCGCGCGACCCATGCGACTACCTCTATGATACAATCTCATGATCACTCCTTCTGCTCTAGTTCTTTTCGCCACGGAACCGAATCGGCCGCGCCTCTCCTCGTCACGCAGATCGACGCGGCGCGCGCCGCGAGATCGAGCGCGCGAGCGGAGTCCATTCCCTCAGCGAGCCCCGCGATGAAGTAGCCAGAGAATGTATCGCCCGCCGCCGTGGTGTCGACTGCCTTCACCGGGTACGCCCTTTGGCGGATAATTTCGCCTCGGTGCGCGGCCATCGAGCCGGCCTCGCCGAGCGTAATCACGATTCTCGCTTGCGGAAAGCTTCGCATGAGAAGCTGCGCCGCGCGCTCAGGATCTGACGCTCCCGCTAATCCAGCTGCCTCGATCTCGTTCATGATGAAAATGTCGACGAGCTCCAGCGGGTAACTCGGCACGAGACTGGAAAAAGGCGAAGGATTGAGCACAATGGTCATGCCCTTCGTTTTCGCTTTGGCGATGATGCTCGGCATCGAGGAAATCTCGTTCTGGAGCACCAGCATTTCTCCGGCTTTGAACGTGCTCAACACCCGGTCGATGTACGCTTCATCGATCTCTTGGTTCGCGCCCCCGAAGAGAAGAATGCAGTTGCGCCCTCGTTCGTCCACCTGAATGATCGCGTGGCCGGTAGCGACCTCTGCCAGCTCGATGAGTCTCGTGTCGACCCCACCATCGCGGAGCGTCGATACGAGAAATGCTCCCTCAGCACCGATTTTGCCCGCATGGGCAACACTGAGCCCCGCCCTCGCCATCGCGAGCGACTGATTGAGCCCTTTGCCACCCGCGAACACCGAGAGGGATCGAGCCGCCTTGGTTTCGCCAGGCTTTACAAACTCATCAACAGCATAGACATAATCGATATTCAGCGATCCGAAATTGAGTGTTCTCATACGGTGCCTCTCCATGCTCGAGCAGCATCATAGCATAAAAGCGCGACTCTCGCATTGACAGCGCCGCCGCCTAGCCCGCCGCATGGGCCATTGTATGAGCCGCCACGCCGCCTTACCCGCCCCATAGATCGAGGCCGCTCGAACCTCATGAGGCAATCAGCATCTGCGTTATCGTATCTCATTAATTTCAATTTCCAACGAGGCAGCACTTGCGTCGAGCACACAGGGGGGCGTACTATTTCTTCATGAATATCATATTTTCCAGCACAGCTGGCTTCAGGGCATCCGGCTCCCGCCTTTCTAGCCTCCACGCGACGCGCCATGCGCTGATGTGCATCATCATGCTGATGCTCGCATCTGTGTTCTCTGTGTACGCGGACGATCCAAGCTCGAAGTCAGGCACCGCTGCGCGCCCCAAAATCGCCGTGGTGCTTTCCGGCGGCTCGGCATTTGGCATAGCCCATGCCGGTGTGCTTAAAAAAATCGAAGAGGCAGGCATACCCATCGACATGATCCTCGGCACGAGCATGGGATCGATCGTAGGAGGGCTTTATGCGTCGGGTTACTCGCCTGATGCCATGCAAGAGCTCATTTCGAACATCGACTGGAATACACTCTTCATGGATCAGAAGGAACTCCCCGAAAACATGTTCGAGCGATCGGTATCGTCGAAGTACGCCCTTAGAATCGGTTTCGACTCGAAAGGTCCGAATATCGGCCAAGGCCTTCTCGAAGGGCAGAACATTCTGGCCTTTTTTACCTCGCGCACGATTCACATGGCGACAATGCCGCGATTCGACGAGTATCCAGTTCCGTATCGGGCTGTCGCGGCGAATATTCTCACTGGGGACAAGATCGTTTTCACTCAGGGATCGATCGCGGAAGCCATGCGCAGTTCGATGTCGATTCCCGTGTTGTTCATGCCCTATGACTATCAAGGACAACTCCTGGTCGATGGCGGAATTGTGGACAATCTTCCTGTTGATGTCGCAAAGCACATGGGCGCGGATATTGTCATCGCGGTAGTTTCGCGAGGGAAAGCGCCCGACACTCTGGATGAACTCAACTCTTCGGTAGAGATCGGAAGTCAGACCGGCAACATTTTCCTCATGCAGAACATGAAACCGAACATCGAGGCAGCCGATCTTGTCATCACGCCAGACCTCAGCAACTTCACCACCGCAAGCTATGCCAAGGCGAAAGAGATCATCGCGCAAGGAGAGATGGCAGGCGACGCCGCGATGCCTCAGCTCAAGGCGCTTGCCGAAAGAATCGCGCAGACGCGTCCGCTGGTGACGCCATCGAACCAGGAGAATCGCAAGGCGTTTGGGCCACCGCCGCTTTTCTCTTCAGTGCGGGTCGAAGGAGGCAATGCTCAGGATCGAGCGTGGGTATCGGGCATCTTTTCGCCGCTGATCGGCAGGGCCTATACCAGTGATGAGCTCGAAAACGCGATCCACAGCGCCTATGTCTCAGGCGATTACGCGCTTGTCAAATTCAGGATCGAAGCGGAAGGCGAACCGTCCGCAGGTTCATCTACCAGTGCTGGCAATCAGAAGCCTCTGCAGGCGGTGGTGACGCTCGTCCCGCAGGAACCTGTGCAGAATGAGCTCTTCGCTTCCATCGATTTCAAGAGCTCAATTTCGAGAAGCATTTCGAGTGACATGGTGGCGTCCGCCGCGTTTCTGGCAAAGGAAATCACAGGACCAGGCTCCGCGCTGCTCACCGCGGCTTCGCTCATCAACAAAACCTCGGCGAGCATGGAATACTTCCAGCCGCTCGGCCCCTTCTTCATCATGCCCTGGGCACGGTTCAGGTTCGAGTACGATATGTACGCGTCTGAGTCCGTTCCTATCGCGATCGCCTCGAAATACAGGACCTACGGCGCAGGGATTTGGGGAGGTGTGGTGCTCGCCGATGCCGCGGACCTCATGGCGGGGTACTCATTCGAAAATGTCCTTACGGGCGCCGATTG
>JAKALZ010000050.1 GCA_021813065.1 bacterium | reverse complement strand
CCTGGCATGAAGATCCGCACCGCGAGCCAGCGCGTCATACGGGCGCGAAAGACCGCGATAGAGCTGCTCCTCGCGAACCACCCGGACGACTGTCTCTCATGCCTCCGATCGGACACCTGCGAGTTGCACGCGATGGCGAGCCTTCTCGGCGTGAAGAACGACCGTTTTCCCTCCTACAAGACGTACCCGATGCCCGACAACTCTTCCGAGGGCATTGTGCGCGACGACAAGAAGTGCATCCTCTGCGGCCGCTGCGTGTCAGTCTGCGAGGAGACCCAGGGGGTTAACGCGATCGCCTTTACGGGGCGCGGAGCGCGGACGAGAGTAGGAACGTTTATGGACAGGGGGCTGGCGCAGAGCGCCTGCGTGCAGTGCGGGCAGTGTTCGGTGGTCTGTCCTACGGGCGCGATTACCGAGAAGGATGAGTCGGCCGATGTGTTCGGCGCGCTGGGCGATCCCAATCTCGACACGGTGGTGCAAACCGCCCCCGCGATCCGCGCCTCCCTCGGCGAGGCCCTCGGCATGCCAGCAGGCAGCCTCGTGACAGGCAAAATGGTCGCGGCGCTCAGGCGCCTTGGCTTCTCGAAAGTGTTCGATACCCAGTTCACCGCGGACCTCACCATCATGGAGGAGGGAAGCGAACTCCTCGAGCGGCTCGGGCACGGAGGATCCCTCCCGATGATCACTTCCTGTTCGCCGGGCTGGATCAACTTCATTGAGGGCTTCTATCCCGACCTCCTCGGGCACCTCTCAACCTGCAAGAGCCCCCAGCAGATGTTTGGCGCGCTTGCCAAGAGCTACTACGCGAAGGCGGTCAGCGCCGCCCCCGACAAGATGCGCGTAGTGTCGATCATGCCCTGCACCGCGAAGAAATATGAAGCACGGCGAAAGGAAATGGACTCGGCGTGGGACTGGTGGCGACACAACGACGCGAAGCTCGCGGGTTCCCGACCATTCTTCGATGTCGACTGGGCGCTCACCACAAGAGAACTCGCGCGCATGATACGCCTTGCGGGCATCGATATCGCGAATCTCCCCGAAGAGGAGTTCGACGATCCGCTCGGGAAATCCACCGGCGCGGGCACCATCTTTGGCACTACGGGCGGTGTCATGGAGGCCGCGCTCAGGTCGGTCTACGAGATCGTCGAAAAGAAGCCCCTCGAGAACATCGAGTTCGCCCAGGTGCGCGGCTTCGATTCGATCAAGCGCGCCGAAGTGACGATCGGAGGTACGGCGGTGCGCGTCGCCGTCGCGCATGGACTCGCCAACGCACGCGTCCTTCTCGACGAGATCCGCGCGGGAAAGAGCCCCTACCACTTCATCGAGATCATGTCCTGCCCAGGCGGCTGCATCGGCGGCGGCGGGCAGCCCGTGCGCTCCGACATTGAAAAGAAACGCGCGCGAAGCAACGCGCTCTACGCCGAGGACCGCGCGCTACCGATTCGCAAATCGCACGAAAACCCGGCGGTGGCGTCGCTGTACCGCGAGTTCCTTGGAAAGCCTTTAGGGCACCTCTCGCACGAATTGCTGCATACGAGCTACCGGCCAAGAGTGTTTTGAAGTGTTTTGCGGCTTTCTGAGCACGGATTATTCGATAGGCGGCCACTTTACGGCCGCCTTTTTATTGGACGAGGTGGACAAGGGCTCCGTTCGTCCAGTATATAGTTGAGTATGCGGGACGTTATGCGCGTACGCGCAATCGCCTTCGACGTCGACGGGACACTCTACCCCGCCGCGTCGCTCAACCTCCGCTGCGTCGATCTCTTTTGGGCGCACCCGAGGCTTATTCCGGCCTTCTCGTCTATGCGCAGGCAGCTGCGCGCCCTGCAGCGAGAAGCCCGCTTCGCGCCGAAGGACAGCGCAAGCCTGCACGAGCTTCAGGCCGCTCTGCTCGCGGCGCGGCTCGATACGACTGAGACACGCGCGCGCGACCTCATGGAGCGCGTTTTTTATGAAGAGATTCCGCGCCGCTTCGCGACCATCAGCCCCTACCCCGGCGTCATTGCCGCGCTGGAAGCGCTTCAGACGCGAGGATTCGCGCTCGCGGCGCTCTCCGACCTTCCCCCCTCGGAAAAGCTCCACTCGCTTGGTGTGGCGCACTACTTCCCGCGCATTATCTGCGCCGAGGATACCGGCGCGCTCAAACCGCACCCTCGAGTCTTCAGAGCCCTCTCGGAAGCGCTTCGTGCCGCGCCTGGCGAAATTCTCTATGTCGGCAACAATATGAGATACGATATTGTGGGATCGAAGGCGGCTGGGATGCGCGCCGCGCTGCGCGGAAGGCACGCTTCGACGGCGGATTTCAGGTTTTCGCGCTGGGATGATTTCGCGGCCTGGGCGCGCGAGCGTCTTGAATTGGTTCGATAGCCATGTGAGGCTGGCGGGCACGGGATCGGCGCATGATGCGGACGCGTAACGCGGCAGCCGGCTTCGGCACGCGATGCGATTCCCCGCGGACCTTGCCATGTCAGGGCGGACCGCGCGCCCAAGCGCGACGAGGGTGCGTAGCGCGGGTGCATAGCGCGCGTGGCCTGCCTTACTCAAGAATAAAGGTATCTCCCGGTTGCACGAAGCTAAGATCGCCAAGACGCTCCATCGACTTGCTCATGTGTATGCCGCGAATTCTCCCCGAGGCGATGTCTCCAGGTCTTCCGCGCGCTGCGGCCGCGAGTTCGCGAGGACTCATGTGCACCTCGTTCTCTTTGTCGCCGTTCGTATCGCAGAGCACAAGCTGAGCGCCCGACTCGATGAGCCTTGTGACGCCGTCGAACATCGAGGTGTCGGAGCTGTAGATAAAGCGCGCCGCCGCGAACCGCTCACTGGGCGCGGGGAGCGCGCGCGTGGCAGACGCGGAAAGCGCGTTCGAGGATTGCCCATCCACGGGGAGCGCGCGCAAGGCGGTTGTGCTGAGCGCCTCAGCAGGTCCCTTGCCTCTACGGACGTCGGCTGGCCGCGCGCCACCCTCCACTCCATGCCGTTCACCCACGATCAACGCCAGGGTCGGCAGCGAGTGCTTCGTCGCCATGAAACCAAACCAGAGCCCGCCACCCGCGTCGACCATGTCCTCCTCATCGACTTCGAGGAGGCGCGCCTGCCGCTCGAAGGCTTCGGTGTACGGATGCTCGTGGGGAATCGCCATGCGAAGAAGGGCGCGGAGCTGTTCGCCCAAGCCCCGAGGGCCAACCACCGTGAGGGTATTCCCCTTGCGCCAGTTCGACTCGGCGTCGCCCGAGTAGAGCCAGTTGAAAAAGAAAAAAGGAAAGCCAAAACAGTGATCGCCGTGGATGTGGCTCACAAAGACCATATCGAACTGCGCGGGACGCATGCCCTGCCGCGCGATCGACTGCAGGATGTCGGGCGGCGTTTCAACGAGCACCCGTCCGTCGATCGCGAGCGCGTTGTACGAGAGGCCCTCGTTGTAGAAGCCGCCATTGCCCAGCACCGTGATCTTCATGATCGCCACACCTCCGCCACCGATGGATGCCGCTTGAGCAAGGCGATATCGTCGTCGCTCGCCGAGCAAGTCGTGTGCGGACCAGCCTCGATCGTCGCCTCTCCTCCTCCGGAGAGCGGCACATGGAAGAAGACCTTGCACTGACCATGGAGAGAATATACCGCGTCGCGGAGGCTGTAGAGATTGTTCTCATCGAAATGTCCCGAAGTGAGCAGCACGTGGAGTTCTCGCCATGCCGCCTTCCTCAAAGACTCTGGATCGAGAATCTCTTGGAGCTTGAGGGAGGGCGAGCGCCGAGAGTTATCGAATACCGCGCGCACGCAGAGCACACGGTCCTTGACAAAGGCGGATTCATGCTTCTCGAGCATATCGGGAAAGACCACCATATCGATCGCGCCCCGGTAATCCTCGAGTTTGCAGAACGCCATGCGACGGCCGTTCTGTGTCGTGTGGGGCCGATACTCCGCGAGGAGCCCCACGATCACATACTCGCGGTTCGGGCTCGCCCGGTCGAGGTGGCTCATGTCGAGCGTCGATGCCCGTTCCCAGATAAGCTTAAACTCATCCATGGGATGAGCCGAGAAGAAGAATCCGAGGAGTTCCTTCTCCGATTGCAGCATCTCCTGGTTCGAAAACTCCTCGACGGGCTCGAAGACGAAGTCCGGGTAGGTGCCGAGGTCGTCCATCTCGAAGAGCGAACCATCGCGCGCGGCCTCGAACGCGCGCGCGCCCTCGACGTGTGCCACGGCGCGCTCAAGGTTGTCGATCAGCATGCGGCGCGGTCGCTCGAGCGAGTCGAAGCAGCCCGCGAGAATGAGCGACTCGAATGCCTTGCGGTTGAGACCTGAATCCCTCATTCTGGTAAGAACGTCGATGAAGTCCTTGAAACGCCCATTTTTTTCGCGCTCAGCCTGGATGTCGCGGGCGACGCCCTCGCCCACGCCTTTGATGCCTAAAAAGCCGTAGATGATCTGCCCATGGTCGACGCTAAAGTTCGCGTCAGAGCGGTTGATATCGGGCGGGAGGACCGCGAGCCCCATCTGGCGCGCCTCGCTGATGTACTCCGTGAGCTTGTCGGTATTGCTGATCTCGTTGGTGAGGTTGGCGGCCATGAACTCAGCGGGGTAGTTCGCCTTGAGATAAGCGGTGCGATACGCGACCACCGAGTACGCGGCCGCGTGCGACTTGTTGAAGCCGTAGCCCGCGAACGGCGTCAGGATCTCGAAGATACGCTTGGCGTCTTCCTTCGAGTAGCCGCGCGAAACCGCGCCTTCGATGAAGGGCACCTCTTCCTTCTGTAGAATCTCGAGCTTTTTCTTTCCCATGGCGCGCCGCAGGAGGTCGGCGCGGCCGAGCGAGTAGCCCGCGACTTCGCGCGCGACCTGCATGACCTGCTCCTGGTAGACGATGACGCCGTAGGTGCCCTTGAGGTACTTCTCGAGCGAGGGGTGCGGGTAACTGATCGCCATGCGCCCGTTCTTCGAGTCGATGAACTGGTCGATGTAGTCCATCGGGCCCGGCCGGTAGAGGGCGTTGAGGGCGATAAGATCCTCGATGCTCCCCGGTTTCGCGCGCTTCAGGATCGATTGCATGCCTTGGGACTCGAACTGGAAGATCGACGTGCTCTTGCCCTCGGAGAGCATCTTGAAGGTCTTAGGGTCAGCGTCCGGAATGTCGTCTTCCTTGAGATCGATGCCGCGCTTGCGGATGAGGTCGAGGGTGTTGCGGATGAGCGTGAGCGTCTTGAGCCCGAGAAAGTCCATCTTCACAAGTCCGCAATCCTCGAGGTACTCCATCGTGTACTGCGTCGCGACGAGGCCCGTCTTGGGATCCTTGTAGAGCGGAACGTAGTCCGTGAGCGTCGACTTGCCGATGACAAGCCCCGCGGCGTGGAGCGAGCTGTGCCGGTGCAGGTTCTCAAGCTTAGCAGCGATGGAGAAGAGCTCCGAGTAGGCTGGGTTTTGCGCGAGTGCCGCGAGCTTCGGTTCAGCCTTGAAGGCCTTCTCGAGAGTCATCTTGGGATCCTCGGGAACGAGTTTCGCGATCTGGTTCGCGTCGTCGAAGGGAATGTCGAGGGCGCGCGCCACGTCCTTGATGACGGCTTTCGCCTTCAGCGTCCCGAACGTGATGATCTGCGCCACGCGGTCGTGCCCATACTTTTCGCCCACGTAGTCGATCACCTCTCCTCGGCGCTCGAAGTCGAAGTCCACGTCGAAGTCGGGCATCGTGATCCGCTCGGGGTTCAAGAAGCGCTCGAAGATGAGATCGTACTTCAAAGGATCGATGTCGGTGATACGCATCGAGTAGGCGACGATGGAGCCCGCGCCCGAGCCGCGCCCTGGCCCCACTGGAATGCCGTGCTCCTTCGCCCAGTGGATGAAGTCCCACACAATGAGGAAATAGCCGGTAAAGCCCATCTTTGTGATGACGCCGAGTTCGTATTCGAGCCGGTCCCTGGCCTCCTGGCTCGGGCTTCCGTAGCGCGCGGCGAGTCCCTCGCGTGCAATGTTCGAAAGATAGGCATCAGGCGTCGAGAAGGCCTCGGGCACCTGGTAGTCTGGAAGGAGCGGTCCCGGGAAATCGATCTTGAGTTGGGCCATCTCGTTGATCTTGAGAGTGTTCGCGAGGGCCTCGGGCAGCTCGGCGAAGGTCGCGGCCATCTCTTCGGCGCTCTTCAAGTAGAACTGGTCGTTCGGAAAGCGCATCCGCGAGGGGTCGTTGCGCTTGCGGTTCGTGCCGATGCAGAGGAGGATGTCCTGCGCCACCGCGTCCTCGCGCTCGACGTAGTGGAGATCGTTCGTCGCGACAAGGGGCAGATCGAGCTCCTTCGCGAGGCGGATAAGCTCGCGGTTGACGATTCTCTGCTCGTCGAGGCCGTGGTCTTGCAGCTCAAGGTAAAAGTGGTCACGGCCGAAGAGTTCTCGGTAATAGGCGATTTTTTTCGTGGCCTGATCGAGCTTGCCCGCCAGGATGAGCGAGGGGATCTCTCCCGCGAGGCAGGCGGAGCAGCCGATGAGCCCTTGTGCGTTGGCAGCGAGGATCTCGTCGTCGATGCGCGGCTTGTAGTAGAAGCCCTCGGTGTAAGAAGCTGAGGTGAGCTTGAGGAGATTGCGGTACCCGATCTGGTTTTCGGCGATGAGGAGAAGGTGCCAGTACTTGTTGCCGTTCTCGGTGCCGGTCTTTTCGAGGCGGGAACCACCCGCGACGTAGCACTCGCAGCCGATGATGGGGTTGAGCCCCGCTTCCTTGCACTCTTTCTCGAAGGCCATGACGCCGAACATGTTGCCGTGGTCGGTGATGGCGATGCCGGGCATGCCGAGCGCCTTGGCTTTCTTGACGAGCCTCGGGACGGGCGCCGCGCCGTCGAGGAGTGAGTAGTCGCTGTGGTTGTGGAGATGGACAAATTCAGCCATATCGCCAGTATAGCCGGTCGGCGGGCTTTGAAGAATCGGGCGAGTGAAAAAAATAAGGTAAAACGGACGCGGATCTTGGTGGATGTATGCGCGGGCCGATAGAACGCGGGCTGCTACGGCGCACGCCACTATGGCGCGCTCGCGGGAGGCGGCCGCGAAATTTGCCCATCTGTCCGAGCTGTGCTATGATATCTGAAATCAGGATGGATGTAGGCATCCGCATCCTTAAAGGAGCGCGCAGATGGAAATAGTGGAATATAGCCGTCCCCGGAGCATTGATGAGGCGCTCCGCCTCATCCGTGACCGTGGGGGCACACCGATCGCCGGCGCGGCATGGCTCCGGACGAACGCGAAAACGATGAAGCTCGGAGTCGATTTGTCCGAGCTCGGGCTCGATTTTATACGCGAAACCGCGAGCGGCGTCGAGATTGGGGCGATGACGAGCTACAGGCGCATCGAGACGAGCGAGGTGCTGGCCCAGCGGTTCGGGGGAGCGCTGGGCGCCGCGGTGTGCCATGTTGTCGGAGTGCAACTACGCAACATTATCACCATCGGCGGTACCGCCGCGGGACGCTACGGATTTTCTGATCTGAACACGGTGCTCGCGGCGCTCGGGGCCAAGGTAGTCTTGTATCCGAACACGGTGCTGGACTTCGCGAAGTACGTTGAGGCGGGCGCGGAAGTCCCCTTCCTTATTGAAAAATTCCTGTTGCCGGCCCGCGCGCGGGCGGCATTTTCCCAGTTTCGCATCTCCGAGAGCGACTTCCCGGTGCTCAACGCCGCCGTGGCGAAGACCGAAACCGGCTGGCGGATCGCGGTGGGAGCGAGGCCGGCAGCAACGCGCCTCTGCCCGCGCGCGATGGCGATGCTCGGTCGAGAAGCGAGGCCCTCGGACGCTGCCATCGCGGAAGCCGCGGCGCAGGCGACCGTCGAGCTGCGATTCGGCAGCGACATTCGGGCGAGCGCGGAGTATCGCGAGGCCATTCTGCCCGCGCTCCTGCGCCGCGCGATTCTGGAGGTGCGAGGATGAACATCACGATGACCGTCAACGGCAAATTGGAACATCTCGAATGCGCGCCGGGCGACATGCTGACCGAAGTATTGCGAAACGCTGGCCATGTTGAGGTGAAAAAGGGCTGCGACACAGGCAACTGCGGAGCATGCACGGTCCTTGTCGACGGAAAGCCCGTGCTCTCCTGCTCGTATCTCGCCGCCAGAGCAGACGGCAAAGAAGTCACCACAATTCAGGGCCGCGTTGAAGAGGCGCGCCGCTTCGCGCGGTTTCTGACCGCTGAAGGCGCGGACCAGTGCGGTTTCTGCGCTCCCGGCTTCACTTTGACGGTGCTCGCAATGCGAGAGGAACTCCCCAACCCCACAGAAACCGATATTCGCCACTACCTGGCGGGCAATCTATGCCGCTGCTCTGGCTACGAGGGGCAGATCCGCGCGATACGGAACTATCTGGAGGCCAACCATGAGTGAGCAGCATCGCGATCCATTGGCTGGCGGCGCGCCAGCGCGCCCTGCAGCCTCATCGGCGGCTCAGCGACCGGCTTCCGCCCCATCGCTCTCAGCGACAAAGAAATTTCACGTAGTGGCCCACGATCTGCCGAAAGTCGATGGCGAAGGCCTCGTGCTCGGGCGGCCGGCTTACACCGACGATCTCGCCCCGGCGAACGCCCTCTACGTAAAGCTCGTGCGGAGCCCGCACGCCTTTGCGCGCATCGTCTCGATCGACGCATCCCGCGCTTTGGCACTTCCCGGCGTGGCGTGCGTCCTCACCTGGAAAGATTGTCCCCGCGTGCCCTACACGCGCGCTGGCCAGGGGAACCCCGAACCGAGCCCGCACGATCGCTTCATCCTCGATGAGTTCGTACGCTATGTGGGCGATGAGGTTGCCGTGGTTGCCGCAGAAGACGAAGCGACGGCCGAAAAAGCTGCCGAACTCATACAGGTCCAGTACGAAGTGCTCGAGCCCGTGCTCGACTTCGAGAAAGCCCTCGACAACCCCACCGTGATCCACCCCGAACCGGGAATCCACGAGATGTTCCCCATCGGCTTCGAGCCGAAGCGCAATATCGCCGCCGCCTACCACATGGAGCTCGGCGACGTTGAAGCCGAGATCGCGGCCTCGCCCATCAAGATCGAGACCACGGTCCACACGCAGGCGCAGCAGCATGTCGCGATGGAGCCGCACGCCGCCTTCAGCTACCTCGATGTCCAGGGCAGGCTCGTGATCTACACCTCGACCCAGAACCCCTGGCACACGCGCCGTCTTCTCGGCCTCGCGCTTCAAAAGCCCATCCGCGAAATTCACATTGTCAAACCGCGCATTGGAGGTGGCTTCGGCGGAAAACAACAGATCCATATCGAGCCCTTCCTGGCGCTGGTCACTCTGAAGACAGGAAGGCCAGCCCGCCTCGCCCTCACCCGGCGCGAAGTCTTCGAGGCAACCTTCACGCGCCACGAAATGCGCGTCACGGTTCGGCTCGGCGCCGACGAGAACGGCCACCTCCGCGCGATCGACATGCGGATACTCTCCAATACCGGCGCCTACGGCGAACATGCGCTTACGACCTTCATGGTCGCAGGCTCGAAGACGCTTCCACTCTACAATAACGTCGCGGCGGTTCGCTTTGGCGGCCACGTGGTCTACACCAACAAGGTTTCCGCCGGCGCGTACCGCGGCTACGGCGCCATTCAGGGCCTCACGGGCCTCGAGGCGGCGATGGACGAGCTTGCGCATAGAATCGGCATGGACCCCGTCGAGCTGCGCCGCATGAACATGATCCATGAAGGCGAAACCAGCGAGGTGTTCCGCATCATGGGCGAGGGCACCGAGGGCGTCGCGATGACCATCGAGTCCTGCAAGCTTGAAGAGTGCACCGC